>CAITYI010000022.1 GCA_903896585.1 uncultured bacterium | reverse complement strand
GGCATGGCACCACGCCGAAAACTTGTTCGAGCCATTTCGTCGGTGTAGAACCATGAGCCACCTCGAAGAACCAGACAATTACCGCTCGTTGATGGGAAGTCTGAGGTTCCGCCGGGGTACGGTGCGAAAACATCTTCGACCCATTCTTCAACGTTGCCGGACATATCCCACACCCCATAAGGGCTAACGTTGCCCGGGAGGGTGCCGTTAGCGACCGTCATTAGGTTCAGCGGCTTCGCCGAGTCCCACACATTCGTGTTGGCCTCAATGAACTCTGGGCCCCACGGCCAATCACGACCATCGGTCCCTCGAGCGGCTTTTTCCCATTCGGCTTCGGTTGGCAACCGCTTGCCAAGCCAATTGGCGTAATTACGAGCTTCCTGCCACGTCACGCGCTCCACCGGATGGTCTCGGATATTTTCAGGAGGACCGTCAGCGGGCCAATCGGGCACCATTGGCGCCCCGGTTTGCTGCACGTATTCGAAGTACTGGCCATGTGTGACCGGGTATCGATCGATCCAAAAGCCTTTTACAAAAACTTCCCTGGGAGGACCCTCGATGTCGAAAAGTTCGCTACCCATGGTGAAGGGGCCTTCATCAATCCACACCATGTTTTCGTTTTCCCGGGCAGTTGTCATCGAGACTCCTCATCAAGTGCACAGCGAAATCCTGGCCCACCGAGTTGTCCAAAACCAATGGTGTCAAGAAATGGCTCTTCGAAACACCGGTATGAAGCCCGGGCGTGTGTTACTGGGAAGATCCATGAGCCGCCGCGCAGAACGCGCATGCCCTTGCCGTAACCAACACTGTAATGAGTTGAGTCTGGGTACCCGTCATATTCATCGGCACACCATTCCTCGCAGAGGCCGACCATTTGCTCGCAGCCATAAGGACTAGCGCCTTGCGGACGCGCATCAACCGGTTCAGAGTGGGCACCGGTCACGGAGGAGGTCTCCCACGTAAGGCAGTTGTCGGAAAGAAAGTCATCGCCCCATGGGTAGAGGCGTCCGTCAGTGCCACGGGCGGCCTTTTCCCATTCGGCCTCAGTCGGCAGCCGCTTGCCAACGTGCCGCGCATACGCATCAGCCATGACCCAACTGACTTCAGCGGGATGGTTCGCGTGTCCAACGGGGAACTTTCCATCAATCCAATGAGCGGGCATTTCGTAGCCAGTTTGCTCAGCAAATTCAAAATACTGTTGGTTGGTTACCAAATACTTATCCATCCAGAACCCGCTGGTTGACATTTCCCGACGCGGCGCCTCACGAGGGAATCGGTCATCGCCCATAATGAATGAACCGGCAGGTACAAACACCATATTTTGGTATTGGGACTCTGTCTGGGTCAAATCTCCACCGGCGCTCATTCAGGGCCCACTGAAGAATGCCAAGGAATAACTTTGCGTTCTACGAGAGTCACAATCCCGTAAAAAATCAACGCAATTGTGGCAGACACGGCAACCGCAGCCCAAATTCGAGGCGTGTTGTTTGTATATGCCGCGGTAAGGATGAGGTAGCCGATGCCAGCGTTTGCCTGAATGAACTCGGCCACGACTGCCGCCAGGACCGATGCCGCAGATGCGACTCGCAGGGCCGCGAAAAAGAAGGGAAGAGAAGAGGGCATTCGTAGCTTGATCAACTCTTGGAAACGCGAGGCGCTGAGGACGCTGAATAGATCTACTTCCCGTCTGTCAGCGGACTTAAGTCCCTTGAGGGTGTAAATCACGACCGGAAAGAACGTCAAGATCGCGGCAACAACAATTTTGGATGCCATTCCGAAACCGAACCAGATGATCACAGCTGGGGCGATCGCGACAATCGGTACGTTCAGTCCAATGATGAGATAGGGGGACGTGCCCTTTTCTAAGAAGCGCCACGAGTCGAGTAACAGCGCGACGAAGACCGCCGCCAATACGCCGAATGTAAATCCAGCCAGTGCTTCTTGGAATGTGACCCAGCCATTTCGCAGTAGCGAGTCGGGATTTTCGATCGCTTCCATCACAATCAAGTCTGGTGAAGGCAGGATATAGCGCGGAAGACCCCAGAAATTGGAGGCCGAGTACCAAAGGCCCACCACAATCACTGCGATGAGGACGGCGGGCCACAACCCGACTAGCGTCGCTCGTGCCTTATTTGCGGTATTTTTCTTCAGATTAACCGGCTGTTTTGTTGGTACCGTGTTTGTGCTCATGGCGCTACCTTCCGCATAGCGTGCGCTGCGCTGTAGAGTGATTCCTCTGCATCTTGGCGCAACTTGGTAAATTCAGGCGAGAACAGCAGTTCACCTGTTCGCGGACGTGGAAAATCAACTCGGAAATCCTTGATGATCCGACCAGGTCTCGCAGCCATAACTACGACTCGATCCGAGAGCTGTATCGCTTCTCTGATGTTATGCGTCACAAACAAAACAGTGCTCTCCGTTGCTAGAAAAACTTCAGTGAGCCACTGGTTCATGTCGTCGCGAGTCATCTCGTCAAGGGCAGCAAAGGGCTCATCCATGAGGATGATGTCGGGCTCCATGACCATGGCACGCGCAATCGCGACTCGCTGTTGCATGCCACCAGAAAGTTGTCGTGGATAGTGCTTCGTGAAGCCGCTGAGGCCAACCCGTTCAATCATGGCCTGGGCTCGCAGCATGGCAGTCTTACGGTTGACGCCAGCGAGCTCAAGCGGTAGCAATACATTTTTCAAGACATTGCGCCATTCAAGAAGTGTGGCCGACTGGAATACGTAACCAATTTGACGGCGCTTGACAGCTTCTTGAGGTGGCATCCCATTCACTTCAACCTCACCAGCGGATGGCTTGATCAGGTTAGCAACGCACCGCAACACGGTTGTTTTACCGCACCCAGATGGGCCGATTAGGGAAACAAATTCATTTCGTTTGATCGAAAGGTCAAATTCACTCAGGACCGTTAGAGGTCCTGAAGCGGACTGAAATGTGATGCTGAGGTTTCTAACGCAAACTGCTTCTTCCACGAAACCATCCGTCCCTCAATAGTTGGAAATGTCAGAATACTGGCAATGCCTGTGCGGGTGAGGGACTTTTCAATCCCTCACCCGCACTTAAATCGTCCTACCAGGTGATCTCACGGTAAGCCGGTGGAACATTGGCAACAAATTGATCCGTAAAGCCAGCGGGAACATCGTATGGCGCTTCCAACAGGCCAATTGAGGCTGTTGCATCCGCTGCTGTTTGCCAACTTGACTGCACCATGTCGCCGATGAGGCCCGCTTCAGCAGCCGGTCCCAAAGTCATCAGATTGCACATTTCATTGACCTGAATTACCTGCAGTTCAAGATCCAGATCAGGAGCCGCGTCAACGGTGTACTGGGCACCGGTGCGACGGTTCTCTTCACTCGAGCAGACCCACTGCCAGCCTCGAAGTGTTCCGTTGATCATTCCCTGAACCATCTCAGGCTTCTCAGCGATGGTGCTCTCTAACGCCACAATGGAGTCACCGGGCAGGAAGAGGCCGTCATCACTTGGACGGAGTTCCACGAGGTTTTCACCCGGTACAAATCCTTCCTTGTAAACGATGTGCTTTTCATTCCATTCCGTTGCACTCGCGCAGTCAAAGGCATCTTGGAAAAACTCTTCCATGGAGAATTTCTGTGGCAGCCATTCAACGCTGTCTAAGGCCACACCAGCCTGCACGGTTGCAGCTTGCATGCCTGCCTCGCCACCGCCAATCCAGACGCCAATCTTCTTGCCAGAGAGGTCTCCGAAACCAGTGATTCCGGTTTCTTTCTTGCAGACGAGCAAGAGGCCATCTGCTTGGTTAATACCGCCAACGCCCTTAATCGGAATACCTTCTTGCCGATTTGTGTAGACACCCGACGGGTTCATGACGGCAAATTCCGCTGAACCTGCTGCTAGCAGTGCACCTGCTCGAACATCTGGTCCACCCGGAATGATCTCGACGTCCAGACCCTCTTCTGCAAAGTAGCCTTGCTCAACCGCCGCGAACTGGCCGGCTGACTCGCCCTGAATCACCCAAGGCTGTACGTATCGCACCTTGATGAGCTCCGCGCTTTCGGTTGTCTCTTCACCTTCAGCCGTGGTCTCGGCACTTGTCGTTGATTCCTCCGACGCGTCGCCCGAATCTGTTGAATCACTGCCACATGCTGCAATCAGCGTGAGCGCACTCAATAGACCCACGGTTGAAATGGCACGAGACAGTTTTCTTGACTTTCTTAATTGTGCTGTCACTCGCTTCCCTTCCTCGAACGGCACCCGAATGATGCCCAGCCAACACCGCTGCCCTGTCCTGCTGAGCGGTTGCGTTATGGTCATGTCATACCCTTTTCACCAACATGTCAAGCAAGTTCCGAAATCTTTTTATAGTTGTAATCAGGGTGAAATGTTCACTACATTCTCTGTGACTATTGATTTGAAACTGGCTGATAAACGGGTACATCAGCCACCCCGTACAAGGCAATCGCTGATTCTGCGAGCACCTTGATCGCATCGGGTTTGGAGAACTCTTCCCGGATTGCAGCAATGTTGGCTTCAGGATCTGCAATTGAAAATGGATGATCCGTGCCGAACATCAAATGCTCTACTCCCACCAGATCTGCGGCAGCGCGCAAAGCACGAGGGTGATAGAGAACTGCGTCGAGAAAAAGTTGGTTGAAGACTGCACTCGGGGGAGTTGGCATCCGGTCAATGAGCTCGGCGTCGGACCGCCAACCCGCGTCCAATCGGCCAGCGAGAAAGGGCAATGTGCCGCCTCCGTGGGAGCCCACGAGTCTTACCCCCGGATACCTATGGAGAACTCCTGCATAGACCAACCGGGCGAGAGCAACCGTTGTCTCCAATGGAAAACCAACGGCGACCGGCATCGCATGTCCAAAGCCTTCAAGTTCACCAAGTGCGATGCCGTAGTGCGGGTGGAGAAGAACCGGCAGTCCGGTAGCTTGGAACGCCTCCCAGACCGGATTCAGTGCCGAAGCGTCGAATGACAGGCCCGCTATCCGCGACCCAACGATGACTCCGTGAAGATTCTGGGAGTCCGCGATCTCATGGATGACTCGCACGATGTTTTCGATACCAACACCAGGCAGAGCGCCCATTCCAAGGATTCGCCCATGGGTCTTCTCGCCTAACGTTGCAAAATCAGCATTGAATTGGCGTGCAACCTCTAATCCCTCAGCTTCATCTAAGAAGTCCAGCCAAGGATTGCCTAGGGATAAAATAGTTTGATCAATTCCGAATGTATCCATATAGGCCAATTTGCTGTCAAGAGACCAATAGTCCTCCGAGATTACACGGCCGACGTGCCCAGGTTTTTCCTCCTCAGGGAAGATCACAAAACGCTCAGTGCCATTTTCGCTGGTGACGCGCGGGATCACTGGACGTGATTTCAGTAAATCGAGGTACCACCGTGGGTAGAAATGTGAATGAATATCTACTACGGAACGACTCTGTTCTCGCATAAAAAGTTTTCCTTTCATCGATCCTGCCTCATCGATGGAAATGTTCAGAGCATTTCAGCGGTTTACACTGATGAACTCTCGAGACAGATCCAATATCAGGATGCACTATAGGTTCCTAACAACAAAATTAAATCTTAATGCAAATTCTTTTTTTGTTATTAAACTATGCAAATATTCATCAACCTTGCGAACCACAGAAAACTGATGTTCAGAAACTCATAATCACGAACCCGTAATCAGAAACTAATTATGAAAATGAAAGGATGCATCGTGAATCGAGCGCGAAACGCTCAAGTCAAGGAGATATGTTCGGCAAATCCCGTACCGTATTTCGTTGACGGAATGTGGAGCCTTGGCTCTGCTCCTGCGATTGCTGTCATTGACCCGGCTAATGGCCAACCTGTTTGCGAAGTTGCGTGTGCAGATGAGAGCGAGGTTGATCGAGCGGTCCGAGCTGCGCGCCAAGCATTTGACCACGGGCCGTGGCCAAAGTTGAGACCGGACGAGCGGGCCCGAGCCCTCGAACGGTGGGCGAATCTCGTCGAACGAGACAGTGAAGTCCTCGCGGAATTAGAAACATTGCAAACTGGAAAGCCAATTCGCGAGTCGCGTGGGGATGTTGCTCGTGCCCTGGATGGAATTCGCTTTTATGCCGCCAGTGCCCGCAACATTCGCGGCGAAGTCATTGATGTGAGCGATCGACATCACAGTTACGTTGTCAGTAGTCCAATCGGTGTGGTTGCCGCGATCGTTCCGTGGAATGTTCCCATTGTTCTGACAATCTCGAAAGCTGCACCCGCACTCGCTGCGGGCAACTGTGTGGTAGTCAAACCGAGCCAAACAACGCCACTCACTGCACTGCATCTTGCGAAATTATGGGAAGAAGCTGATCTGCCGCGTGGTGTCTACAACGTCATCAACGGGCCAGGTCGCAGTGTTGGTGAGGCCCTGTGTTTGCATCCGCTCGTAACCGGAATCACGTTTACCGGTGGCACCGATACCGGATTGCATTTGGGCGAATTGGCAGCTCGTCAAAACAAGCGTGTCATGCTTGAGCTGGGTGGAAAATCTCCAAATATTGTTTTGGCAGACGCTGATCTCCAGAAAGCCATCCCCGGGTCAGCCAATGCCATTTTTTACGGCCAAGGTCAAATTTGTGCAGCTGGTTCCAGGCTCCTAGTCGAAGACGCCGTGTTTGACCAAGTAGTGGACGGCATCATTAAACATGCGGAAGCAATGCGAATTGGCGATCCGCTCGATGAAGCAACCGAGTTTGGGTGTGTGACATCGCTGAGCCATCGGGACGAACTGCTCGGTTGGGTTGAGCGTGCCGTGGCTGATGGTGCCCGGGTCGTTACCGGTGGTACATCGGCCGATGTTCCAGGGCTTCCAAATGGCGCCTTCATGAAACCGACCGTTCTTGTTGACGTCCCAGCAGATGCGCCTATCTCTTGCGAGGAAGTTTTCGGCCCGGTTCTCGTGGTACAGCGAATCAAAGATGCAGATCATGCTGTTGCTCTTGCGAACGATTCAATATTTGGTCTTAGTGCCGGGGTATGGACCAAAAATATTGGTCTCGCCCGGGATATCGCTGGCCGGCTTGAGGCTGGAGTTGTGTGGATCAACGACTATGGTGTCTTTAATCCGGCGATGCCATTTGGTGGTGTGAAACTCAGTGGAAGTTCTCACCGGGAATGGAGCCACTTAGCTCTGGACGCATATCTCGAACACAAGTCGATTTGGGAGGCAAATTCATGAGTGATTTTGCAGGTCAAGTGATCATCATTACTGGTGGCGCACAAGGAATAGGTCGTGCCTACGTTGAAGCGTTCGTTCAGGATGACTGTCAGGTCGTGATCTTCGATATTAATGACCCATCCGCACTTATCAAAGAATTAGGCGGGGCCACAGTGCCACCGGTCGGGTACATCGTCGATGTCACAAATCAGGATCAGGTGCAGCAGGCGGTCAATTCGGTGATCCGGGATTTTGGGCGAATCGACGTACTCGTCAATAACGCAGCATTCTATGAAGGTTTGCAGCTCCAGCCTTTCGATCAGATCAGCGAGAAAGACTGGGATCGGTCGATGAATGTCAACGTCAAAGGGGTTTGGTTGACCTGCTCGGCAGTCGCAAGACATATGCGAGAGAGAAACTATGGGCGAGTTATTAATATTTCAAGCAATGTTGTGTTCATGGGTAAACCAAACTTCTTGCATTACGTTGCTTCGAAGGGCGCCGTCTGGGCCTTGACCAATGCGATGTCTCGTGAGTTTGCAGGCACAAATGTCACGGTCAATTGCGTAGCACCGGGTTACACAATGACGGAAGCCACAAAGAATATGAGTGAGCCTGATCAAGTTGCCGAGCTAGAGCGACAGATTCTTTCAGCGCAAAGCGTGCAGCGTCTTCTTGAAGTTGATGACATGGTGGGTGCAGTCCAATTCCTGGCCTCCGAGCGTGCAGCCATGATCACGGGTCAAACAATCGTCGTTGATGGTGGAGTGATCGTTGGATAGGCTCCGTCGATGAACCACGTGGAAACGGTCTTAGGACCCGTGGAAGTGTCGAAACTAGGTAAAACATTGGCACATGAGCATTTTTTCACTGTGACCTATGACGCACCTGCCATGTATCTGGCTGATGCTGAAATTGCAAGACTTGAGCTAATCGACGCGCGCGAGGTCGGAACCCAGTCAGTAATAGATCTCACCACGTTTGACCTCGGTCGCAATCCACTTGCTCTGCAGCAGCTATCGCGAGATACCGGAGTGAACATCATCATGGGAACGGGTTGGTACACGCACAAGACCTACCCGAGTTTTATCAACACGACATCGACGGATGCTCTCGCCCAATTAATGATCGATGACATCACGTCTGGTGAACACGGTGTTCGGCCCGGAATCATCGGCGAAATCGGAGTTGGTTCGGACTACATTGATCCGAGAGAAGAGCGAGTGCTTCGTGCCGCCGCGCGAGCACACTTAGCAACTGGTTTGAGCATTGCCATTCATCAGCAACGAGTCTTCACTGGGCCGGATGCACTTACAATTTTACAACAGGAGGGGGTTTCTCCTGAACGGGTGATCTTTTGCCACATGGACTCCATAACCGATTCTTCGGTTCACCAAGAGGCCGTTGATCTAGGAGTGTGGCTTTCCTACGATCGAATTCAAGGTTGGGACCTCGTGTACCAATTAAGACCGTGGGAGGTTGAGCGACGACGGGACCTATTGTCTGTGGCAAAAGAGAAGAACTACTTGGACCGGGTTCTCCTCAGTACAGATTGCTGTGTCAAGGGTGACTTGCAAAGGTATGGAGGACCCGGCTATGCATACACACATGGCGAATTTGCAGCATCACTAATTGGGCACGGCCTTAGCGAATCCGACCTCGATACGCTCTTTATTGCCAACCCAAGACATGCGCTGACGGGTGTCCGCTAGAGGCTCTTCATCTGATTGCTCAGTTCCGGATCCGTGTTTATGACATTTCCGCCGTTGAGCAATGCACTGCACACAACCTCAGTATCACTGACCCACCCAAAGTGGGTGGCAATGTCGTACAGGGATGCCAACTGTTCCACGGGAGACATGGCGCCAACTGCATCTGCGGGCACCACTACGTCGTAACCAAGAAAGAATGCATCGTGCGCTGTTGCTCGTACGCAAATGTTTGTCAGGACGCCAAGAAGGACAACAGTTCGAATACTTCGATCCTTCAACACGAGATCCAGATCAGATTGAAAAAAGCCGGAGTATCGCCGCTTCACCACTGTTAGATCCGACTCAGCGACAGAGAGCGGAGCAACAACCTCTGCACCCCAGGATCCTTCGTAGGTGTGGGTCATTTGCTCTGCGAATGGTCTTTTCGGAGCGAGATTCGTCCGATGCTGTTCATTCACGAAAACAATCGTCCCGCCCGTTTCGCGGGTAGCCTTCAGGATGCGATCTTGATTGTCACACAGGGCAAGTGCTGCTGGATTGCCAAGATTCCCGCTTTCTTCACAAAAATCATTCAGCATGTCGATCACCAGGACCGCCGTCTCAGCAGGGTCCATCTGCAGTGGTCGGCCGAAGAGTCGTCGTTCTGAGTAGGGATCCATTTTCTTGTCTACCTTTCATTTAGTTGTTCATCTGGATATTCGTTGTTCATCCATCTATGTTCGTTGTTCATCCATATAAGCGAGTTGCAGCCTCTCGCGATTGCTCTGCGAGCTCTGTTAAGGAGATTGCCGGGATCGATCCGTCAACAACAACAGGCTGCCCGGCAACAAACACATGGGTGGCCGGAGCTCCCGAATAACACCGAGCAACGAGCCAGTCTGGAACATCAGCCGCTGATCGGGGTGTGCCAGCAAATCCGATGTCTGTTAAGTCCCACAGTGCAAAGTCGGCAGCATTTCCCGGTGCAAGTGTGCCCAGCCCAGCCCAATTGATGGCGCTTGCTCCCCCGCGGGTGGCGGCATCGAGCAGTGCTGCGGGGTTGACTGCAAACCCACTGCCCGCCCCGAGGGCGTCACCAGCCCGTTGCAGTTGCCAGGCCAACTGCGCCTCGGCCAGCATGCCACCACGGTCATTCGATGCTGAACCGTCAACGCTCACAGCGATCCGGTCATTTCCGTGCATCCATTCCGCAAGCGGTGGGGTTGGGTAATTCAAAAGAACGCTGCAACTTGGATTGTGGACAATGCCCATGCCGTGTTGACCGAACTGGGCGACATCTGCTGAAGTGAGGCGCGATCCGTGGGCCAACCAGTTGCCGTGCCGCACGAGCCCCACACGCTGTGCCATCTCGAATCCCGATTCCCCTTCATTGCAGGTGCCCGGGATGGGGTGGAAGTGCGTGTGCATCCAGGTGTTTTGACGTATTGCTACTTCATCTAGGGCGCGATGAAATGCACCGCCATCGTCCACGACAGGAGTGGTCGGACCGGTTGCCCACCGCAAGCGCTCACCGGTGGCTCTGGAAAGGGTGTGTTCGGTGCGCTCGAGTGCAACGTCCTCCGGCTCCACAAGCCGATCTATCGCGACGCCTTGAGTTTCCAGGCGGTCACGCAGGGGACCTTCAAGCCTCGGGGCACACCCACGCACATAAAGAAGACGAATGCCAACGCTTTGGGCGGCGTCGACGACCGGGGTAACGAAATCTTCATCTGGCGGGTGCAAGTATTCGAAACCGGCAACCGTGGTGCAGCCTCCCAACAGGGCCATGCTCGTTGAAAGCAATGCTCCAAGACCCACGTCCTCAGCGCCCATGCGCGCCCATGCGCGGTAATGAACGTCCAGCCAATCGATGAGTCCACCTGGCGCATGAACACCGCGGGAAATACCTTGATATAGGTGGTGGTGTGCCGCAACAAATCCAGGCGTCAGGAGCATTCCTGACGCATCAACACTTGTACTCGCTAATGGTGGCGAACCAGTGCCAGTCGCTTGCACTCGGCCATCTGCAATGAGCAGCCACGCATCCCGTTGGGCACTCTCACGCCAATCTACGACCAGGGCAGTCGCGTCCGTGACAACCAGATCAGCCAAGACAAATCCCGGAATGTGCACTGCACATATCAGGAGACCCCGCTCTTTTGACCGGGTGTCGCGCGAGCTGCCCTCACAATGTGCCGCGCAATATCGGTTTGATCATCGACATCGTCTGGCAGATGTGCGGTGGTGATTCGAATATGCGGAGAATGATTGGGAGTTATGGAAAATGAACTCCCGGGTGCCACTCGCACACCAGCCGCTGCGAGTGTCTGCATGGCGGAGTGCTCGTTGTTAACACCAACCCATAAGTTCACGCCATCCCCAGGATGGACATGCAATCCTTCCGCCTCTAACAAGTTTGTGAGCGAAGTGGTTTTCTCTTGGTAAGTTGACCGAGCCCGGGCAACACACGCCTGTGCGGACGGATCACGCAGCAACTGCAACAGGAGGGACTGTAAAATTTGACTGGTCCACCCAGGGCCGAGCATCCGCCGAGACATGAGTGGGTCGACTACATCGGCAGGGCCGGCTAATGCAGCGGTCCGCAAATCCGGACCATGGGATTTGGAGTAACTTCGGATATGAACCGTTCGCTCTGGTAATCGTGTTCCCAGGGAGACATCAGGTGCCCGCGAGATCATGCCGGAGTGATCAGCTTCAACAATGAGTGCACGGGAACCTTTTAAGACCTTGGCGAGCGCGTCTCTGCGGTCGGCGGTCAAGCCAGCACCCGTCGGGTTCTGTGAGCGCGAGTGCAAGAACACTGCCACCGGGTCACCGACTAATGCGACTGCAAGTGCATCCGGCAACATTCCCTGGTCATCAAGTGCCACGGGAACTACTTCGGCGCCTCGAGCTTCGAGCAGATCGATCAGCGCGGGGAAACCAGGATCTTCAACAACGACCCGAACTCCCACACTGACGATTTGATCGATGACGCGCGATAGGCCATCGAGGGCACCCTCAACGGTCACCAGCCTCTCCGGTTGATAGGGCCAATCTTCCAGAATTTCGTCGCGCAGATCCGGATGAACGGGATCTTCCAAGTAACTGGCCGTCCATCGTAACGAGGCGCTCCCCAAGGATCGAAGACTTTCTTCAAGGGACGGCAGGAGAGCGGGATCAGGCATGCTCGTGGACAGATCAAAGCCAACGTAGTTCGGCGCCCAACCCACACTGAGATAGCGCACTGGTCGACTGGGCTCGGCAACGCGTCGCACAAATGTCCCCGCTCTACCGCGCGACTCGATGGCACCCACCGTACTGAGCGTTTGCCATGCTGCGCTGATTGTCGCGGGGCTCACGCTCAGTTCAACGGCAAGATCACGCACGGTTGGCAGTCGCTCACCGACTTCTAAGTGTCCCGTTCGGATCAGCCGATTCACGCTGGCAGCGATACCCCGTGGGGAAAGAACGGTTATCGACTGGCACACAAGGGAAGTAACCGCCGGATCAGTTGTGCGCGCTGTCCAGTCAGGTGCCAAGTCGACTCCTCTTTGCCGCAATGTCGCGTTCTCGAACTGAAATCCTCCCCTTGTGCAGGGTCGGGGCTAAATGATAACTGAATATTGGCGAGCGCGATCAAGTTTGTCCAAACTAGCGTGAGTTACCTG
>CAITYI010000021.1 GCA_903896585.1 uncultured bacterium | reverse complement strand
GAACATGGGAGCATCCACGATCCACACGAAGCTCCACTGGGATTCATCAATGAGTCCCAGCCGTTGGGCGATCTCATTGCGAACCGCACCCAATAATGGCCGAGCTTCAGAAGCCCGACCCGCGGCAAAGAAAATACAGTCACCCACTTCAGCGCCGACAGCAGATGCCAACCCCTCACGCTCGGTTTCGGTGAGATTCTTGGCAACCGGACCACCCAGGCCATCGTGATTCACAGTTACGTAGGCAAGGCCCTTGGCACCCCGTTGCTTTGCCCACTCCTGCCAGGCATCAAAGGCCCGGCGCGGTTGATCTGCGCCTCCCGGCATGACTACAGCTCCCACGTGATCTGCTTGAAATACTCGAAACTCGGTCCCCTTGAAGTACTCGGTGAGATCAGAAAGTTCGATACCGAAGCGAAGATCGGGTTTATCGCTGCCAAATCGACGCATTGCATCGTGATATGTCATGTGCGGAATATCTGCGATCGAGTAGTCAAGAACACCTGACCAAATCTCCCGAATTACTCTCTCGCCGATTTCCATGACATCGTTTTGATCCACGAAACTCATCTCAATATCGAGTTGAGTGAACTCAGGTTGGCGATCGGATCTGAAGTCTTCATCTCGATAGCATCGTGCAATTTGGAAATAGCGTTCCATCCCGCCGACCATGAGCAATTGCTTAAATAGTTGGGGCGACTGCGGTAGCGCATACCAGTGCCCTGGTTTCAGCCTCACCGGAACCAAAAAGTCACGAGCGCCTTCGGGGGTTGATCGGGTGAGCGTTGGAGTTTCTATTTCAACGAAATCTTGGTCGATGAGGACATTGCGGGCAATGTGGCTTACTTTGGAGCGCATCCGAAGTGCATCTCCGGCACTCTTACGCCGCAAATCTAGGTAACGGTACTTGAGTCGAATTTCATCATTGACTGTTGTGCGATCATCAATTTGAAATGGAAGTGGAGCCGAAGTTGACAGTATTTCCAATTTTTCGGTTATCACCTCGATCTCGCCGGAAGGAATATCTGGGTTTGCATTACCTTCTGGACGAGGCTCCACCACACCTGTAACGGCGATGCAGTATTCATCGCGAAGTTCATGAGCCATGGTGGTGTCTCGCACGACAACTTGGCAAATTCCCGAGGAGTCTCTCATGTCAAGAAAAGCAACGCCTCCGTGATCTCGACGACTAGCAACCCAACCGGCCAGAACTACTACTTTGCCAATATCTGAGGTAGAAAGATTTCCTGCTAGAGCGGTGCGAATCAACGTAATGCCTTTCGATCAGGAGATAGGAGGTGTCCGATAAGGGCTTGAGAAGTGCTGGGAAGAACTTCTTGTTCACCAGTTGTCATATTTTTCAGTTGAAGAGAATTGGACTGCATTTCATGATCGCCCAGAATGGCCACAAAAGGGGCGGCCAATCGGTCGGCATTTTTCATGGCAGATTTGAGTGAACGGGAATCGAATGACATGTCACAAGAGATTCCTTGTGTTCGAAGAGATTGCATGAGTGCCACTGTGTGAAGTCGAGCTGGTTCTCCTATTGCAATGAAATAGATGTCGATAATTCCTCGCACAAATGGGGTAAGTCCTTCAGCCTCGCACGCCAGAAGCGTTCGATCCGTGCCCAGCCCGAATCCAATGCCGGATAATGAGGCTCCACCCAAGTCGGCCATCAGCCCGTCATAGCGTCCGCCACCACCAATGCCGGATTGTGCACCCAAGTCAGGGTGCACAAACTCAAAAGTTGTTCGCGTGTAGTAATCAAGCCCCCGGACCAGTCGCGGATTCTCCTGCCATTGCACCCCAGAAGCAGACAGATAACTGCGCACAGATGCGTAATGTTCGGCGCAGTCCAGACATAGGAAGTCGATCATTAGTGGGGCATGGGTGAGTTGCGCTTGAACGGTTTCCCTTTTGTCGTCAAGAACACGTAGCGGGTTAAGCGCAGCTCTCTCTCTGGTCTCTTGATCGAGGTCACACGTTCCTAGGAACTCCTGCAAAATCAGGCGGTACGGCGGACGACATGTTGAGCACCCAAGTGAGGTGAGATTCAAAACGAATCTCTGCAGGCCTAATGATGTGAAACCGTGATACGCCAGCGAAATGACCTCAGCATCGGTGGCCGGGTCGTCGCTGCCCACAACCTCGACGCCCACCTGCTGTAACTGGCGGTAACGCCCCTGCTGAGGCCGCTCCGCCCGGAAAAATGGCCCCGCATACCAAAGTTTGACCGGTAACGGGCCTTTGTCGAGCCGATTTTCAATAATGGCACGGATGACTCCTGCGGTGCCTTCGGGCCGTAAAGTGATGGAGCGGTCCCCACGATCGGTGAATGTATACATCTCTTTACTCACGACATCGGTGCTCTCCCCCACCCCCCGGATAAAGAGATCAGTTGATTCGAAGATTGGTAATTCAATGTATTCATAGCCGGCTCGGGTTGCTGGTTCGGCGAGTGCCTGACGCACATAAAGGAAATCTCGACTTCGGGGGGGCGGGTAGTCCGGTACGCCTTTTGGTGCATTTATGGCACTGACCATTACAGCCCCCTGCCAGGGTGGGCTGGAGGAGCTGCACCGGAGGTTGAGTCAGATGTACCTGAGTCAGCCAGATCTGAATTGATAAATTGACGGAGATAAGGGTTTGAGGATCGTTCTATTCCTATTGAAGTCGTTGGACCGTGGCCGGGGTATACCAGTGTTGAGTCTGGTAACGGAAGGATGACGGTTCGCAAAGTTGAAACCATATCCTGTGGACTTCCACCCGGTAGATCTGTTCGGCCAATTGATCCTGCGAAAAGAACATCACCAGAGAAAAGCAGATTGCCCTCGGTACCCATATTCCCGGTACCTACATTTCCGGTACCCACATGACGAATGACCATGGATCCTTCCGTGTGGCCGGGAGCATGTTCGAACTCAAAATCAATTCCGGCAATCGCCAAGGTGGTATTTGATTCCAATACTTCTATTTTTTCCGGTTCGGTTAATTCCAACTCGCCTTTTGTCATGGCCAGCAATTGCTCCCTGGCAGCAGCAAAACTGCTGCCGGCGGGATCTGCCAATCGGTAGCGATCTTTGTGGTGAATGAGCGCTGGAACGTCAAATTCTTTCCCGAGCGGAGCAACAGACCAGACGTGATCAATGTGCCCATGGGTCAGGATCACCGCTGCCGGGTGCAGCCGATTCCGAGAAATGATCTCCCGAATCCCATCGATTGAATCCTGGCCTGGATCAATAATTACTGCTGGCTCGCCGGGACCGGTGGCCACAATATAGCAATTTGTGCTCCACGATCCCGCCGGAAAACCCTCAATCAACATAAGGGTGTAAGCCT
>CAITYI010000020.1 GCA_903896585.1 uncultured bacterium | reverse complement strand
GCATACTCCTTCACCCGATCGGTGGATGCGTCAAGCCACGCACCGAGGGTGGAAAAACGTCGTGTTGCGCGGGCAACTTCACCGTCTACGCAATCGATAACCAAGGAGAGTTGCAACAGCACGGCACCCAGAACGAGAAACCATCGGTTGCCGGCCGCAAAGGAAGCCGCCGCCAGTAACCCGATGGCAAATGAAATGGTTGTAACGGCATTGGGACTCAGCCCTACTCGAATGGCTAACCCGGTAAGTGGCTTGGAAAGTTTTCGCACAACAAATGTCGAGTAAAAGCCATCGTCAATCCGGTTTGCCTGCAGCCGGCGAATAGATGTTTCCGAGATCGACATGACTTCTTTATTCGCCTTGTCAAGATCTTGCGGTGATCGAAACCACGGAGCATCGATGATTTCGATTTCTTTAACTTGAATCTGTGCACGAAGCAACGCGGTCACAATTAATTCCAGTGACTCATGTGGTTTCATCTCTCGGTGAGTGGACACAAATGCCAAGAGAGATGTCAGTACCGGGAGCATGCCCGCATGATCGCGGTGCGCCATTCTCAGTGCTCCCACGCTCACGGCATTGGTGGAGTTCACAACATGAAAGGACGTACCAGCAGCCACGAGATGGTGGTGTAGTACCCGGAGGTTTCCATCCCGCGACCGACGAACAGCCGCACAGGTTCCGGCAAATGGATTCTCGGTTACCGGAGCTAATACCGCCGGGTTGATCACGAGATCCCCAGAAATAACTACAAGATCGGCCTCGGAATTCCTGAGTGCTACCAACACACTGTCGATTTGCTCGGCGACAGTGTCCCCTTGCAGGGTGAGGGTGAGCGTCACTCGGAATTCTTTCGCATGAGCGAACGAACGCCATCCTTTTTTGTTTGGCGAACAAGGCGACCGGCGAGCTCACGGGATGTTGGTTGTTCACCCGATGCTTCAATAACAGAAACCAGGGCTTGAACGGCCGCATCAATCGGAAGTAAATCTGTGGTGGGGGGTTGCTCACCACTGTCGAGACCAATCCGCAATGCATCAAGATTGCCCAAGACGGTCACCCCTGATTCAGCTATGGAATTGGCTGACTTCACACCTACCTGCTGAGCCGCATCCAAGGCCCACTGCGGGGTAAATAACTTGGCTTCCGATTCCGCTGGCTCACGACCTTCCACCATGCCAAGTGCGACACCGCGACGAACCAATCGGACATAGTCACCCCACTGCATGGTTTTCTTTACCCGTTTATTGAGCCGCACGAGAACTTCAGCTTCGGCCGCGGTCATGGAACGATTGCTGGTGAGATCCATCCGGCTGGTCAAGATCTCTTCTGGAATATCCAGGTACTCAGCGAATGTGCGGAAAACAAAATCACGGGGAACATCTTCAAGAATGAGCACGGAAAGGTTTTCCGGTCCCACCGCTTGGGACCAACGGCGCACAACATCGCCATGGTCATGTCGCTTCCAAAATGTTGGCGTCATTTTTGAACTACCTGGAGTGGCGAAGACGTCTTCGAGCCACTTGTCATAAGGAGTAGTGAGCCCGTACTTCAAATACTGCTGCCATGAAGACGGTAACAACTTGCCCAAATTGCGCAGGGTCACCACCACCTGCACCGGACGATTGGACCTGCCCCGAAGGTCACGAATAACTTCCACCGCTGTGTCTTCGGGTGCTTCGCAGAAGAATTCACTGCTGATCACTACTCGTCCTGGAGCCTGAGCAGTGCGCTTGGCCAACCGGTCAAAATGCTTGCGATCTAGCACCCCGCCGCCGCGGGTATTCCAGCCCCAGGGGCGACCCAGAACCGCTAGCGCCGCCCGGTGCTGTGCCTGTAACTTGCCCGGGTAGCGGACTCCGTGTTCGGCGAGTGGCTCACGGGCATTTGCAAGGGCAGCCTGGATTGCCGTTGTTCCAGTCTTATGCACCCCAATATGGAAAAGGATGCCCTTGCTGGGAATGGGTGATACCGCAGATCCGCTGTCGGCCTGAGACTCCGTCACCATAGAAGCCAGCCTAATCGGGCGACTCACCGGATTGCGGCTCTGTCAATCCTCGGCATCCCGTGCCGTGTGCCGAGCCTTTCGTACCAGTGCCAAAGCTTCGGCAACGGTGGTGTCTGCCCCAAGGGTGCCCTGATTGAAATACAGGGCCCGGTCACAAAATCGGCGATACACCTTCGAGTTATCGGCCGAAATAATGAAGGTGGCTCCTTGCTCACGTAACTGATCAACGTGGGTCCAACACTTTTGGCGGAAGTCACGCTCACCAACAACCAAAGTTTGGTCAATGGCATAAAAGCGGGCATCAAGTGACATGGCGATACTCCATGCAAGTTTTTGACGGGTACTCGCCGGTGCAGCACCTAGGTGACGATCCAGAATACTTTTCAGATCCGCGAATTCAGTGATCTGTGGGATTCGTTGTTCCACCTGATCTGGGGTGAGCCCGAGTAGTCCGCCAACCAAATAAATATTCTGCCTCACGGTGTAGCCGCGTCCCAATGCTCGGGCGATTCCAATCATGGGCACAATCGACTCCGAACGAGTCACTTTCCCCGAATCGGGCATGAGTGTGCCGGCAGCGAGCCGTAACAGGGCAGTTCGAGCAAGTGAGCGGCCACCAACCAAGGCGATTGATTGACCCGCCTGCACACTGAAGGACAGGTCGTTGACGACTGGAACGACACGGCGCTTGGTCTCACCCGCGAATCGTCGCAACCGCTTGGACTTACCCGCACCGGATCGGCGTTTGGTTTGTGACATGGTCAGCGAAACGTGACTGAACTCAAGCAGACTCTCCATCACGCCTCCTTCAGGATTCTTGGTTTAAGTACCTTAAATGTGATTAGCCCGGCAATCAGGAATCCGGCGGCCACTGAAAGTGAAGTGACCAATGCCCAGACGGAAGTTTGTTCTTCTGGCCACCAACCAATGCGGTACAGGCCCAAAATTCCGACCAGTGGATTGAGAGCAGCTATCGGTTGCACGCTTGCAGGGATATTCGAAATCGAATACAAAATCGGGGACAGATAAAACATTGCACGAAGAATGATCTTGACAACGCGAGTTACATCTGGCGCGACAACACTCAGGGACGCCACGAGTAACCCGATTCCATACAGCAAGAGGAATTGCAGTGCAATTGCGACCGGGAAAAGTGCAATCCAGGGTCCGGGGAGGAAACCCGTGACCGCCACCGCAATCAAGATCACCGGGAGCGAGAAAATGAATTCCACCATAGATGAAATCACGGTGCGCAAAACCCAGATTTGTAACGGAAGTCCCGAGAAGGCAATCTCACCGCGCATTCGTCGGAAGATTTTGGTGGAAGCTTGCACGCTTTTCAGGAACCACCACCACGGCAAAATGGCCACGGTAAGGAACAGCAGGTAGGGCTGTAATCCGAGTGCCCGCTCGCCTAAAAGGACGGAAAAAACCAACCACAGCACCAGAGCCATGCCGAGGGGTTCCAGCAGGGACCAGAGGTAACCAAGCCGGAATTTCGTGTATTGGCGTTGCAGGTCCCGCAAGACCAGCATGCGGAGCACTTGACGGTGCTCCCAAAGGACGCGCACGGCGTTTACATTAGATGACCCCTCTTGTCGTATCGTGCAGCACGTGGCGTCCAGTTCCCAGAAGACCAAAAACAGCGCCGCGGGCCTTTTTGCCAAGCGGATTGCCCGTGGGCTGGGTCGCCGCATGCGAGATTTCGGCAGCATGGAGCCAGAGGGCTTCGAATTGGACAATATTCCGCGCGCAGATATTGCGCTGTACTTCGCCGATCAACCGGCCAAGTTGTACCAACTCACCCAGTGGCTCCCCATTTTTGAACAGCGCAACGATCTCACCACGATTGTGGTGGCGCGCAATATCGAGTCATATTTGGAGTTACAGAAGATCACCACTCTGCAGGTGCTGCTGGTTCCTCGGTACGAGGATCTCATGGCTCTGTATGACCGAGCCAGTTTCCATGCGGTTATTTATGTCAACAACGCATGGACAAATTTTCAATCACTGTCATTTCAACAGGCTGTGCATATTCATGTCAATCATGGTGAGAGCGATAAAATTTGCATGGTCAGCAATCAGGCCAAGGCATACGACAAAGTTTTTGTTGCCGGCCAGGCCGCCATTGATCGACACCGTGCCGCAATTGCGTGGTTTGATCTGTCGCACCTGGTACCCGTCGGTCGGCCTCAACTTGATTTGGATATAAAAAACCCACTGCCGCACACGGCTCTGCAGACCATTACCTATGCCCCCACCTGGGAAGGTGAGGACGAAGCCAATAACTACACATCTGTTGACCTCTACGGTGTTGACATTGCAACCGCAGCCCTCGCGGTGCCAGGAGCGAGATTTGTATACAAGCCCCACCCGCGCGTAATCGACTCCGCGGATCCGAATGTGCGGGCCAGACACAAAGAGATAGTGGAACTGATTAAGAACGCGGGTGGTGAACATCGGTATCTCCCACGCGGTGACATTCTCGGAGTGTTACCAGAAACAGATCTATTAATTGCCGATGTTTCCAGTGTCACCCTCGACCACCTGTATCTCTCCCCCGCCGCACCCATCATCGTCACTGATCGACGAAGTAACCGCGATCTTCTGCACAGCGACTCCCCGATGACATCTGCCTGTCAGGTCATTGACATGAACTCGGTATCGAAAATCAGCAGCCTGATAGCGGCCGAACTAGAAGAAGACACCCACAGAGACCAGCGCGATGCAATGCGCACCTACTATTTTGGCGATGTGACCCAGGGAGCCAGCACCGAAAAGTTTTGGCGGGAACTCACCTCATCAATTCACGATCATGATGTCACCCTGCAAGGACTACAGCGCACTCGATCAATCGGTGAGTAGGCTCTTTCCGTGACTCAGACAGCGGTGATTCTCGCGGCCGGCATGGGCACCCGACTTGGTCGGCCGTGGCCCAAACCCCTCACCCCCCTTTCCGATGGCCGCACAATCATGCGTCAGCAAGTGGACAACCTGACCAAGGCGTATGGTGACGAGCTTCGAATCATGACCGTGATTGGTTTCAAGTTAGAGCTCATCATTGAGTCTTTCCCGAACAACCTCTATGTCTATAACGAGGCCTACGACCAAACCAACACCAATAGAAGCCTGCTCAAGGCATTACGCCTATCCGGCCCGGGTGGTGTGCTGTGGATGAATGGCGATGTTGTT
>CAITYI010000019.1 GCA_903896585.1 uncultured bacterium | reverse complement strand
GATGGGAGGGGCGTTATGACACTGGTAGTACCCACCCGCAGCGAGTATGCAGCCGTTGCCGGCCGAGTCAGAAGTGATCAACCTGTCGGTGAGCGCGCCTGTGTTCCGACCATGGGTGCCCTGCACGCGGGCCACATCCAGTTGGTGAAAGAAGCGAGAAAGGTTGTCGGTGAATCCGGTGAGGTAGTCGTCACCATTTTTGTGAACCCAACCCAGTTCGGTGCGCATGAAGATTTGGCAAGTTACCCACGGCCGTTAAGCGAGGACATTGCCCGGTGTACCGAAGCGGGTGTTGATCTGGTGTTTGCACCGCTGGTGGAGGAAATGTACCCGTGGGGCGCCACACTTGATTCCATGACGAGTATCCATCCCGGTCCCGTTGGCGAAATTCTTGAGGCCGTAGATCGGCCAGACCATTTTGCCGGAATGTTGACGGTGGTTGCCAAATTGCTCAACATCACGCAACCTCATCACGCATTCTTTGGCGAAAAGGACTACCAGCAGCTTGCGTTAGTGAAAAACATGGTGCGAGATCTCAACATGCCGGTGAAAGTTCACGGCATTGCCACAGTGCGAGATTCTGACGGAGTTGCCCTCAGTTCACGTAATGCTTATTTATCCACTGCCGAACGTGAGGTGGCGCGGTCAATTCCAAGAGCACTCACCGCCGCCCAAAAAGAAGTGGGCACGGTTGCCCAAAAACTCGCCGCCGCCCAAGCTCTTCTTTCAGATGAAATCGAATTGATCTACCTTGAAGCCATGACCAGTGAGCTTTCTGACCGATTGAACCCAGCGGCAATTGCCGATTCCGGCCGCATTCTCTTCGCGGGCCGGGTTGGTGCAACCCGATTGATAGACAATTGCGATCTCAATTCGAAAGGCTCAGCGTGAACGTTCACCTGTCTCGGTGGTTAACGGCAGAAAAACCCGGATGGACTGTTGAGGCCGATTCAATAGTTATCGGTTCCGGGGTTGCGGGCCTGTCCGCGGCTCTCCACCTTCGTAAGGCGGGGTGCAGTGTGCTGCTCGTAACGAAAGCGCAGATCGACGAAGGATCTACTCGGTGGGCGCAGGGCGGTATCGCTGCCGCGCTATCCGATGACGATTCACCATCTGAACACCGTGACGATACTTTGACCGCGGGCGTGGGATTGTGCAATGTTCAAGCTGTAGAGGTGTTAGTCACCGAAGGACCACAGGCGGTTCGCGACCTTATCTCCCTCGGCGCTAATTTCGACCTGGATCCCAGCGGTGAAATTGCCCTGACCCGTGAGGGAGGCCACCACCGTGATCGCATTGCGCACGCGGGCGGCGATGCCACCGGTGCGGAAATCTCGCGGGCACTTGTGGCCGCGGTGATTAATGACTCGGGTATTGAGATTATTGAGAACGCGCTAGCTCTGGATTTACTCACCGACGAATCCGGTGCAGCCCAAGGAATAACCCTGCACGTTATGGGAACCGGTCAGCGCGGCGGAGTGGGCGCGGCATTGGCACCGGCGGTCATTCTCACAACGGGTGGCTTCGGACAGGTATTCGGTCAAACAACTAATCCTTATGTCTCAACAGGCGATGGCATTGCGTTGGCCTTGCGGGCCGGGGCAAAGGTCGCTGATCTGGAATTTGTGCAATTTCACCCCACGGTCATGTGGTTGGGTCCGCTGGCACAAGGCCAACAGCCACTGGTGAGTGAGGCGGTGCGGGGTGAGGGCGCGCATTTGCTCGACATTAATCACGAACCCTTCATGCAAGACCAACATGAACTCGGTGATCTCGCTCCGCGGGATATTGTGTCGAAGGCGATCACCCGCCGCATGCGCGAGACCGGCAGCGATCATGTGTGGCTTGACGGTCGCATGCTGGGAGCGGACATGTGGGTGCATCGGTTCCCTAATATTTTGTCGAACTGCCGGTCACGCGGAATTGATCCAGTGACGGATCTCATACCGGTAGCACCAGCTCAACACTATGTTTCCGGTGGAGTCATGACCGACCTCATGGGTCGAACAAGTATCAAGGGTCTTTATGCCGCAGGTGAGAGTGCCTGCACCGGTGTGCACGGTGCGAATCGGTTGGCATCGAACTCCCTTCTCGAGGGGTTGGTGTTCGCCCGGCGCGGTGCACAGGCAATAGTCCAGGACAACCCACAGCGCAAACCGGTTGTGGTGACAGATACCGATGACAGCTACCTGGTGCCACACCGGCTCCGCCGCGGGATGCAGGGAGTCATGGATCGCAATGCGGGTGTCTTGCGCAGCGAAGAGTCCCTGCAGCATGCTCAGCATTGGTTGGAAACCATGGACAACGCCGGTGCACGTGAGTGCACGGAGGACTGGGAGAGTGCGAACATGTTTGCAATTTCCAGTGTTTTAGTTCAGCACGCCTTAATCCGGGCGGAGACTCGGGGCTCGCATTGGCGGGAGGACTACCCCTCCCTAGAGAGTGAGTTCCAGGTGCGGCTAGTTTCGCATCGCAACAGTTCCGGAGACGTCGTTACAGAAATGGTGGGAATCAATTCCTAATGCATGTACATAAATTGAAGAAAGAGATTTCCGATTCGCTGATTGAGGCGGGCTTGAACCCCCTTGACGTCACCGAGATTGCACTTCGTGCGTTACACGAAGATGTTGATGATTCCGGGGACATTACCTCGAAGGCAACAATTTCTGCGGATCACGTCAGCACCCTGGACTTGGTAGCGCGCGCCCCCGGGGTCGTGGCCGGCGTTCCGATTGCCGCCTCGGTATTTCAAATCCTGTCCGGAAGTGCTGTCACCATTGAGTTACTACAACAGGACGGGAATCCTGTTGCCGAGGGAACGGTGATTCTGCGAGTAACCGGCCCGACCCGGGACCTACTCCAAGCGGAGCGCCCCGCATTGAACTTGCTCTCGCATCTGAGTGGCATTGCGACCGCGACGAATCTATGGGTCCGCGAGGTTGCCGGCACCAAGGCAAAGGTTCGAGACACTCGGAAAACCACACCGGGTCTGCGATTCTTGGAAAAATATGCGGTGCGTTGTGGTGGCGGGGTGAACCATCGCATGAACCTCTCCGATGCTGCACTGGTCAAGGACAATCACGTTGCGGCGGCCGGTGGGGTTCGAGAAGCTTTCGAGTTGATCACCCAGAAGTACCCGAATGTGCATGTCGAGGTGGAGGTGGACTCGCTGGAGCAACTCGATGAAGTCGTTGCCGCTGGTGCGGACCTTGTTCTGCTGGACAACTTCACCACCGAAAACATGCGCAAGGCGGTCAACGCCCACGGCGGCAAGGTCGCCCTCGAGGCATCTGGTGGGTTGACCATCGCGACCGCCAAGGAAGTTGCGCAGACCGGTGTCGATTACATTGCGGTGGGTGCGTTAACCCACTCTGCCCCGGTGCTCGACATCGGTGCGGACCTTCGAGTGGAGGGATAGAAATGCTGCTCGCGATTGACGTTGGAAATACCAACACGGTCATTGGCCTTTTTGATAACAAGGAACTTCACGAGTCCTGGCGGATCAAGACAGATGCCGGCGAGACGGCAGATGAACTCGCCTTGAAGTTCAAGGGTCTGCTTCATGGTGAGCCGGCGGTCACGGGAATTTCACTCTGCAGCACGGTGCCCGCTGTTTTGCACCAGTACCGACTGATGTGTCATCGGTATTACCAGGAAATCCCCACGGTGATTGTTGAGCCGGGCATTAAAACGGGTGTTCCGATTTTGACCGATAACCCCAAAGAAGTCGGCGCTGATCGCATTGTGAATACACTCGCTGCCCACACTCTTTACGGAGGGCCGTGCATTGTGGTGGATTTCGGCACATCAACGAACCTAGATGTCGTGTCCGCCAAAGGAGAGTTCTTGGGCGGCGCACTTGCCCCCGGAATTGAGATATCACTCGATGCCCTGGCATCACGTGCCGCGCAATTGCGCAAGGTGGAACTGGTGGCACCTCGTTCCGTAGTGGGCAAGAACACCGTGGAGGCCTTGCAGGCCGGGGCAATTTATGGTTTCGCCGGTCAAGTAGATGGTTTGGTGGATCGAATTATCGAGGAAATCGGTCCGGTGACCGCGGTCATTGCCACCGGCGGACTCAGCCCGATTGTGGTGCCGGAGTCGCGCACCATCACCGTCGAGGAAACCAATCTCACCCTCATCGGCTTGGCATTGCTGTTCGACAAAAACAATCAGTCCACTTAGTTTGTTCGGATATTGCTTACTTGCAATATCGCAAATGTGAATGTTAATTCTCGGCAGCGGCGGAAAGCGTTTGGGCAGCGGCAACAACACCTAGAACAACAGCAAGTCCATGAACCGGCCCGCTGGTGCGGGGCAATATCAATGTCCGTATTCCCAGATTCGCGGCGCTACCGTCATCAATTGCGTTGTCGCCCACCATCAGCACAGTGTGCGGGTCGAGTTGGAGTGCATCGAGTGCGTGCAGGAATGCCTCGGGATTTGGCTTGACCACGCCAATATCGCTGGAGGTAATCACGGCATCGACTTCGGCAGTGAGTCCCAATTGCTCCAAAAGTGGATCAAGCTCAACCGCGATATTGGACAGGATCGCGGTGCGAACCCCTTGTTCGCGTAATGCGCGGAGAACAGGGAGTGAGTCTTCATAGAGAACCCAACTGGCTGTGATCGTGTCATAGAGCGCGGTGGTGAGGGGTTCTTCGGTGAAGTCGGCCAGCAGGCGAGTGAATATCTCTCGGTGAGCTACGGGTGAAATATCCCGATGGTGATCGGGGTCCTCCAGACGCGCATGTTCCACGATTTTATGCAAACTTGTCGTCAACGACTCAGGGTCGGGTGCACTGACTCCCGCGAGCTGTTCGGCGTACGCCAGCCAGGTGGCCGGGTCACCTTGGTCGGCCAGGGTTGAATGGAGGTCAAAGATCACGCCGTCAATTGGTTGGGGGGAG
>CAITYI010000018.1 GCA_903896585.1 uncultured bacterium | reverse complement strand
CATCAACATAGTTGAAAGCCCAAGACCAGCGGAACCCCACAGCATTGACGGTCTGGCTTTGGTCATTATCCAAAGTCAAGATTTCACTTTGATCCTTTGCCGTGAACCAGAAAAGCCCCAGAATCATGATGAGTGGCACCAGCGTGTATAAGAGTTCAATCGGGACGTTGTATTTGGTTTGTTCGGGAACCTCATTGATCCGGCGGCGCCGGTATGCCAGGATCGCCCAAATCATCAGGCCCCACGTGACGATGCCAACTCCCCACGCGGCAATCCACGAGCCATTCCACAAATTCTGGATAATTGGAGCTTCCACGGTGGCGGGCTCTGGCAGGTCAAAGAAGAATGCTTCATTGGCGGTGCAACCACTCAAAACCGCAATGCCGGCACCCAAGCCAACACCCACGAGAGCCTTGGTGCGTGCTCCTGTTGTGCGAGTCATTCCACAACCTTCACGAGTCGATTCCGCAGAACGGAGTTTGGCCAAAAAATGCGGCGTGCCGCTCCGCTGAGACTAGCGCACGGCACCCACTATTTCTCCTCGAGGTTACGAGGAGAACACAACGAATTCGTCACACCCTGAGGACTGCGTTCAACCCTCAGCCCGGCCCATTTCACAAGAGCACGAACATGGGTAATGTGGGACCGTGACATATGCCCAATTTCCCGTCAATCTCGACTCCATTGCCGGAGCGCCCATGTCACCTTCAGTCCTCTCCGCATGGCACAGTGCCGCGCAGCAAGGATTTTCGGATCCAGCCCGCATGCACCACGTTGGCCGCCAAGCGGGCTTACTTTTAGAGTCAGCCCGCTCCAGCATTGCGAACAGCCTCGGGGTAAACCGGTCGCAGATCTATTTCGCCGCCTCTGCACCGGAAGCCATTCGGGTCGCCATTCAGGGTGTTTATCAACAGCGGCATCGGGTTTCCAGCCGGGTTATCGCGTCGAATATTGAATCATTGGCGGTTTTAAACTCCTTGGAAAACCTTGTGAACCATGACGGCGCTGAGCTCATCCGAGTGCCAGCCCTCAAGTCCGGCGCCCTCGATCTCGATGCCATGCACCAGGCCCTCCAAAGCTCGGCCGCATTGGCCTGTATTCAAATTGCTAATGCGGAAGTCGGCACCCGTCAGCCTTTTGCTGAAGTGCTGGTGTGGGCGCGCGCAGCAGGTATTCCCGTTATCTCCGATGCCACCGGCGTCATCAGTCACGATCAACTCCCCGAGGACTTTGACCTCCTGATTGCACCAGCTCGGGACTGGGGTGGCCCGCCCGGTGTCGCAATTTTGGTGACGAACCCAGGATTTCATTGGCGGCCGGAGGAGGCTCCAGACCGCGGTTGGATCGGAGGATTTCCCGATATCCCAAGTGCAGTGGCGGCCGCCGTTGCCCTCGAGGAGAAATCCGATTGGGAAGTCAGTGCACAGCAGTCGCGTGAACTCATTGACGTGGTTCGAGGAAAATTGGAGAACATGGGGATTGTCGGATTTCAATGCACCGGCGACCCTCACAATCGCCTCCCCCACATTCTTACTTTCACCATCGAGGGAGCTGCTGCTGGAGCCCTGGTAACCGAACTTGATAAACGCGGCTTCTATGTAGCGTCAGGATCGGCTTGCACCGCTGATTCCAGAATGCCATCGCATGTTCTCGAAGCCATGGGATTGCCCCGGGAATCAAGTATTCGAATCTCACTGCCTGCCACCTGCACGCCTGACGACATTAGGGAATTCCTTCAAGTTCTACCCGATGCTCTCGAAACGGTTGTCGCCGACTAACTGAAACAGGGGGAAGTGTGGAGCACCTTGTGCAGCCGGTGAACGTAATCTGTTCGGGGTATCTCAACAACACCCAGGCTCGCCAGATGTTCGGTGCGCCACTGCACATCCAATATTCGGTTGCCAGCGCAGGCTTTTAATTTTTCCACAAGGAAGAGAAGTGCCACTTTTGAAGCATCCCGCTCCCGACTAAACATTGACTCTCCAGCAAACAAGCCGCCTAATTCAATTCCATAAAGGCCACCGACTAATTCGCCAGACTTGTTCCATACTTCCACCGAATGTGCATAACCGAGCTGGTGTAGATGCGAATAGGTTTCAATGAAGTCACGTGTAATCCATTGACCATCCTCGGTGCGACGTTGACACGAATACATGACGTCGGTAAAGCGAGTGTCACATGTCACGACAAATCGCCCTCTGGACTTTCGCAGGGATCGGTGCAATCGAAAGCCTTCGAGTGGCAAGATCCCTCGGGGGTTCGGTGACCACCATGCAAGTTGACTCTGCCGCGTTCTCTCTTCGCTGCTTGTCTCATCGCTGCTTGTCTCATCGCTGCTTGTCTCATCGCTGCTGAGATACATGGGAAACAATCCCTGTGCATAGCCTTGCAGAACCGTTGCCGGATGTAGATCGGCTCCGAGAGCAATCACATCGGTATTGGGATCTGCCTGGAGTGGGTCAGGAAAAACCCAATCAGAATCAGGCAGTGGCTTTCCCCCTGCGATGATTTCGCGCACAAGCATTTCCTAGGGTCGAGGACAGGAAATATGCGCTTCAACATCTGAGGCCGCAGTATCACCGTAACTTTGTGCCATGCGTTGGAGAAAATGCTGCTGGGCTAATTCATATTCTTGGGTGCCCACTGTCTCAATGACATAGGTCGCCAATAACGACCCGATTTGAGCAGAACGTTCATCAGTGAGGCCCCAAGCCTGGCCTGCCAAAAACCCGGCCCGAAACGCATCGCCTACTCCGGTGGGATCGGCTTTACGAAGTTCTTCTGCGATAGGGACTTCGACGCTCTGTTCACCGCGGCGATCTATCCGAGCACCCTTTGCGCCCATGGTGATAACTCGAACCTCCACCATGGCGGAAATGTCTTGGGAATTCCAACCAGTTTTCTGTTCAATTAAGGCAGATTCATATTCGTTCGTGAACAGGTACTGCGCACCTTCAATCAGTGGCTTTACTTCATCGCCAGACATTCGTGCTAATTGCTGAGACGGGTCTGCGGCAAACGGATAGCCTCGAAACCGGCATTCATCTGTATGCCGCTGCATGGCGAGAGGATCATTTGCTCCAATTAACACAATGTCAGCGGAGCCGGCTTTATCCACGATCGGCTTGAGTTCAATATTGCGCGCCTCAGACATAGCTCCCGCATAAAAGGTAGCTATTTGATTCTGTTCCGCATCAGTTGTGCAAACAAAACGAGCGGTGTGTGCAGATTCAGAAATATGCACTCCGCTGGTGTCCACTCCATGCCGGTTGAGCCAACTTTCATAATCGGCAAAATCAGGGCCCACTGCACCCACGAGTATCGGACTGAGCCCCAGACACCCCATTCCGAAAGCTATGTTCGGTGCTACTCCCCCTCGACGGATTTCCAATTCATCGACCAGGAAAGACAATGAAACTTTGTCCAATTTGCCCTCGACGAGGGAGTCCACGAAATTCCCTGGGAAAGTCATTAAATGATCGGTTGCAATTGAACCCGTAATCAAAATAGCCACGGTCAGTGAGCCTACCGGTCTACGTGGGATCGCAACACACACACCGAGACAAAAAGCCCATGAATGAGTGGGTTTCGCATGTCTCTAGAAACTGCCTGTGCCCAATAACTAGTGGAATGAATCACCAGTAACTAGTGGAATGAATCACCACAGGCGCACGAGCCGCCCGCATTTGGGTTATCAATTGTGAAACCCTGCTTTTCAATCGTGTCAACAAAATCAATGGTGGCACCACTGAGGTAGGGGGCACTCATGCGATCAGTCACGACGTTGACCCCGTTGAAGTCCTTTTTAACATCGCCATCGAGGGTGCGGTCGTCGAAGAAAAGTTGGTAGCGCAGACCTGAGCATCCGCCTGGTTGCACCGCAATCCGAAGTGCCAGGTCATCGCGGCCTTCAGACTCGAGAAGCACCTTGACTTTGTCGGCCGCAGCATCACTGAGAAGAACGCCATCGGTCAGAGTGGTTTCGGATACTGAGGATTCGGTTGACATGTGCATTCTCGCTTCCTAAAGAATGAATAACCCGCCGGTGGATATCCCGACAACTCTAAGAGTAAGGCTGAACCGCAATTTGTGCACGCGCCACCCCTCTATGGCGTTTTGACCTCTCAGGGGGGAGAATGTGGACATGGCTGGAACCTTTATCGATCCTGCTCCATCGCCGCTGGCTCTGTTACTTCTCGGTCGGGAGGCAGACTCGTCTAGTGAGCGGGGAGTCGAGTGCCCCGGAGACCTTCCGCCTGCCTCTGATCCAGACCTCATTGAGCGGGCCAAGAGAGCCAAGGAAACTTTGGGCGAGCGAGTATTTATCTTGGGTCATCATTATCAACGCGATGAAGTAATCCAATTCGCCGATGTCACAGGAGATTCCTTCAAGTTAGCCCAGAAAGCAGCGGCCAAGCCTCAAGCCGAGTTCATCGTTTTCTGTGGGGTTCACTTCATGGCCGAAAGTGCCGACATTTTAACTGGCGAGAACCAACAAGTTATTCTCCCCGACCTCGCCGCCGGTTGTTCCATGGCGGATATGGCCGAAATTACTCAGGTAGAACAGTGTTGGGCTGATCTGACCGAAGCTGGGGTTGCCGGTGTCACCATTCCCATTACCTATATGAATTCAACGGCTGCAATCAAGGCATTTACCGGTCGAAATGGTGGCTCGATCTGCACGTCCAGTAATGCCCAGCGCAGTTTGGAATGGGCATTTCAGCAAGGTGAGAAGGTCTTATTCCTTCCGGACCAGCACCTCGGTCGAAACACAGCCGTGCGCGATTTGGGGCTAAGCCTGGAGGATTGCGTGGTGTACAACCCCAACCGACCACTCGGCGGGCTCACCAAAGAGCAAATACAAAACGCAAAAGTGATTTTATGGAAAGGTCACTGCAGCGTGCACGGTCGATTCACCCCAGATTGTGTGGACAGTGTCCGCGAGAAAGTGCCGGGAATCACCGTGATTGTGCACCCAGAGTGCACCTATGAAGTCGTTGAAAAAGCCGATCAAGTCGGCTCCACCGAAAAAATCATTGCTGCCATCGAATCAGCACCTCCCGGGTCAGCTTGGGCTATTGGTACCGAACTCAACTTAGTTAAGCGCCTAGCCCTCGCCCACCCCGACAAAGAGATTGTCTATCTAGATAAAACCGTCTGCTTCTGTTCCACCATGAACCGCATTGACCTACCTCATCTGGTGTGGTCACTCGAACAGTTGGCCACGGGCAATGTGGTGAATCAGATAAAGGTAGATCCAGAGACTTCGCACTGGGCGCGAGTTGCCTTAGATCGCATGCTCGCCCTCCCTGGGTTATCCGCAACCGTTGACTAACTCTGTTGAATCGGTGGGTTAACGGGAATGATTACCTCGTTTCGCCGAACAAACCAAGGCTTCCACGGCGGATCGTAACGAGCCCATTGCGGCTGTCCGGCAATTGAATATCCCAATTTCGTTAGCGCACTTTTCATCTGTTCGATTCGCTTTTCCACTTCACTGTACTTCCACGAGCCAGACCAGGTTGCTGCCGCTGCCATGCGCTCGGGGAGCTCGCGGAGAACGACCCTTGAATCCTTTGGAATAGGCAAGTCCTGAGCATCCGCTCCTGCTGGCATGACAAATGAGACAAGCCAGTCACCGGTCATTTCACCACGGCCGGTGGTTGCGGCTTCTTGTAATACGGGCGCCGTCATTGCAATACTATTTTGTGAAATGTAGCCGATGAGCGGCCCAAAAGCTTGCGTTCCAACTCGATTTGGTTCACCTGCCATGGCGATCTCTGCCAAGACACACGGTTCATAGAGTCGAATTTGCATATCGGGTAAATCCGAGAGGACCTGATATTTTTGTACTTCAGTCATGGAGTTTCAAATCCAGGTGCGTCCCACAGGGCAAACCACCGTGAAAGATCTGCTTCCAGTGGAAGCTCACCTTGAAGCTTGTCTCGGACCCTTAATTCAAGAACGTTGTTCCGCACCTTGTCTCCAGGTGCTGGCGCAAATGGATAGAACGTTCCCCGCTTGAACAGGTAAACCAAAGCAATCTTCTCGCTCTCTGAACCAGTGAAAGTGAACAGCGAGCAAAGTAATTGTGGGCCAAATCCAGCTTGCACCAAAGATGTGTTGACCGCATGAGTATCGGTCACAACAGATGAAAGATCTGGTGGATCGCTACGCACGGTTAACCAGTCATACCCAAATTCATCGGCAGAGGCCTGCACCTTGGGTCCGCCATCAGCGTCGAGTAAATCCCGAACCTCTTTCTCGAGTTCAGAAAATGCCTTCCCCTCTGGAGCCCGAAAACATACGGCCCCAACGCCAGTGGGCATAAGTCCTAAATCAATCTGCATGGTGATGGCCGCCGAGGGAAGGGCAAAGAGCGAGTCGAGGTTAGGACGAACTGGCTCTCTTCTCCCCCGAAGTGCATCCATGAACCCCACTTTTAGCGGTCACCCAACTGCGCTGAAATCTTGGCAAGTTGTTCAAGGCGCTTTTCCAGTGAGGGGTGCGTTGCGAAGATCGCTTCCATGCCAAGACCCTTATTGCCCTTGAAGGCCGGTGCAAATGCAATGGCACTCACCGGTTCCATGCTGCGCAGATCCTTATCTGGGATCACGCTCATCTCGCCACTGATCTTGACGAGGGCACTGGCTAGCGCACTGGGCTTTCCGGTGAGGAGGGCGGCACCGCGATCGGCACCGAGCTCTCGGTAGCGCGAAAGGGCTCGCATCAACATGAAGGAGATGAAATACACAATGACACTCACAGCCATAACTGCCATGAAGACAACCGCCGTGTTTTGATCGCGTCGATCCCGCATCATGGATCCCCACATGGCACTGCGAGTGAGGAAGCCCGCCAAGATCGATGTGAAGGACGCAATTGTCATAACTGTCACGTCGCGGTGAGCAACGTGTGAAAGTTCGTGAGCCAGAACTCCCTCTAATTCAGCTTCATCGAGTTTTTTCAAAATTCCAGTCGTCACTACAACAACTGAACGATTTGGGCTTCGGCCGGTTGCAAAAGCGTTGGGTACCGAAGAATCCGAAATGCCTACCCTCGGCTTTTTCATGTCTGCCATTGCGCAGATTCGATCAATGAGAGCATGAAGTTGTGGAGCTTGCTCTGGCGTAACAACAACCGCTTTCATTGCTTTCATTGAGAGGGTGTCAGAAAACCACCATTGGGCAAACAAGAAGCCCCCAGACAGCACTAACACAAATACCGCGTTGAACCCAATACCGATAAGCAGCGCCGCAAGAACTACATACAAGAAACCGAGTCCAAATAGCGTTCCAAACATTCGAAACGATAGGCCTCGATCTTTGCCGTACCTGGTTTGAGCCACAACTCTCCCTCTCCCTACGTGCAATAAATAAAATACTTGCAGCTACTGCCGAATCTTGTTCTACCTACTCTTCGATTGCCTTCTTCTCGGCGGAGCCCAGCTGGTTCCTCATCGCGGCAAGCTGCGCTTCAACCTCGGATTCACTTGCCATACGTTCCAATTCCACGGTAATGCTGTCTTTGCTCATGCCGGAAGGATCACTGAGTGCACCTGATGCCATAAGTTCATCGATAGCACCTGCCCGAGCCTGCATCTCAGCTGTCTTGTCCTCGGCGCGCTGAACAGCCAAACCAACATCTCCCAATTCAGATGAAATACCTGAGAAGGCTTCGTTGATCTTTGTCTGAGCCTCTGCTGCTGAATACGTAGCCTTAATCGTTTCCTTGCGCGTGCGGAAAGATTCAACTTTGCTTTGCAGCTGTTGGGAAGCGACAACAAGTTTTTCTTCTTGCTCCTGAAGTTGACCAAGTTGCGCATTGAGGTCAGCTATCTGCTGATGCAAGCCACTCCGCCGGGTGAGTGCTTCGCGGGCTAGGTCCTCGCGATTAGCCGCGAGTGCCGCCCGAGCCTGCTCCTCCAACTTGACTTCCTGCTTTGATAAACCTTGAACTTGAAGCTCAATCCGCTTGCGGCTTGTTGCAACATCTGCAACACCGCGGCGCACTTTCTGGAGTAGTTCCAACTGCTTTTCATAGGAATAGTCCAATACTTCGCGTGGATCTTCCGCCTTATTCAGTGCCTTGTTGGCCTTGGACTTAAAAATTAGTGTGAAGCGCTGCCACAAACCCATGGTGTTTTCCCTTCGACTGCCGGCAATATCTGACCGGGATATTCCACTAGGGTAAATGGAGTAACCGACTAGCGCACACAGCAGTAGGGCTACGCTGTGCACATCATGTTTGGACAGAAGAAAAATAGCCCTCCCGCAGCGCCTGAGACCCCGGAAAACGGGCCCCTCACCGGCAAAGGCCGCCCCACGCCCTCTCGCAAGGAAGCCGAGGCTGCGCGCAAAGCCAATGTGCGGGCACCCCGAGGCACCAAGGAGGGAAAGAAGGCGGCCCGAGAGGCTGATCGGCAGGCGCGTGCCCGCCAGCGAGCGGGCATGCTCGCCGGTGACCCGAAGTTCCTCCCGGCCCGCGACCAGGGTCCCGCTCGCGCCTATGTTCGAGATTTTGTTGACGGCAGATACACGGTGGCCGAGTACTTCATCTTCATGGCACTCGTTGTCTTGGTTCTGGGTTTTGTCCCGAACACTTCAGTTCAACAGTTTGTCTCACTCGCCTTTTTCATGGTCGCAGCCTTAATTGTGATCGACACCGTGATCCTCACGGTTCAACTACGCATGCGGATCAAAAAAGAATTTCCTGACAAGGCTGACCAGAGGGGAACCACTTTGTATGCCCTCATGCGCGTTCTCCAGTATCGGCGCCTTCGCATGCCGAAGCCGCGTGTCACCCGAGGCGTTCGCTCGAAGAAGGCGAAGAAGAAGGAAATGGAGCAGCAATCATGAAATACCGACTCCTGGGTCGCAGCGGTTTGAAGGTAGGTGAAATCACCTACGGCAACTGGGTGACACACGGCTCCCAAATTGACGATGACCTAGCTATCAAAACAATGCATGCAGCCCTCGATGCAGGAATTACCTCATTTGATACTGCAGATGTTTACGCTGCAACAAAGGCTGAAGTTGTCATGGGCAAAGCCCTTAAGGGACAACGCCGTGAGGGCTTGGAGATTTTTACCAAGGTGTATTGGCCGACTGGCCCAGGGGTCAATGATCGAGGCCTCTCTCGGAAACACATTATGGAATCGTGCGAAGCATCCTTAAAGCGACTGGATATTGACTACATTGATCTCTATCAGGCGCACCGATTCGACTACGAAACTCCCCTGGAGGAAACACTCCGGGCCTTTGATGATCTTGTACGCCAAGGCAAGGTTCTCTACATCGGTGTCAGCGAATGGACTGCTCAACAAATCCGCGATGCAATCCGAATCGCAGATGACATGGGTTTCGACCGAATAATCAGCAATCAGCCGCAATACAACATGCTGTGGCGGGTTATTGAACCCGAAGTAATACCAGCGAGCGAGGAACTAGGAATTGGCCAAATCGTCTGGTCCCCCATCGCTCAAGGTGTACTCACGGGCAAATACAAGCCGGGTCAACCTGTTCCCGAGGGCAGCCGGGCAACGGACACCAACGGTGGCGCTGATTTTGTCAATCGGTGGTTGAAAGACGACGTCCTAAACGCCGTGGTCAAACTCGAACCAATTGCTGCCGATATGAAACTCACCATGGCTCAACTTGCCATTGCCTGGGTATTGAGCAATTCAAATGTGACATCGGCAATTGTTGGGGCCACGCGGCCGGAGCAAATCACCGAAAATGCTCTGGCAGCCGGTGCCACTTTGCCCGAAGATGTCCTGAGCGCAATTGACTATGCCCTGGGTGACCTTGTGCTCACTGACCCGGCCCTAACCGTTTCACCAGAAGTACGACCATAACGAGGAGTTAACATGAATTGGTCCTGGAATTATTTCGATCTTGATGGAACGCCGATCGAGAATCCCACCGAACCCTGCGTCACTTCCGGATTTCCCAACCAAAGCGACGCTGAGGCATTTGTGAGCGAGAGCTGGCGCGAACTACTCGCTTCAGGCGTGGGCTTTGTGACTCTAAAAGACGGCGACCGCGAGGTTTACGGGCCGATGAATTTACGGCCCGAATAAACAACTCGAACCGATGAATTTGCGGCCCGAGTAAAAAACTCGAACCGATGAATTTACGGCCCGAATAAATCTAAGGGATTTCACGGCATTATTAAGTGAACCAAAAGATGTGTTCACGGCATTATTTAAGTGAACCAAAAGATGTGTTCACGTTGACATGTACCCCCTCCCCGTGGTGAGGTAGGACTACAACTGAATCGACGTATGTGAATCTAGGGGAAGTTCGGTGTGAATCCGTCGCTGTCCCGCAACCGTATTTCAGTAACACTGTCTCTAAGTGAAACCTGATAAGTCGGAGCACCTAGCGCATACGAGCGGTCATCCGTCGAGGTAACGGGACGAGCGCTCAAGCGAAAGCTTGGCCCGCCCTTGCTGCTGTGTAGCAAGGGTTTTTATTTGGGTTGGCTTGGCGCAGGGCGTGGTCCAGCGACCACTAACCTGAAAGGACCTAAGGGTCATGAAAAGTTCCACCCTGAAAGCGCGATTGCGCTCAATATCGATCGGGATTGGGGCACTGGCGCTAGTTGCCAGTTTCGCTACAACACCCGCGACAGCATCAACAACTAACAAGGGTCTATTTGGCTCACCAAATGAGTATGCATCAGTGCAACTGCAGTCCCAGGCGCTTTTGGGTCTGGTTTCGGCCCGGGTAGCCCCAAGCCCAAACGCCGTAAATTGGTTACTTGATCAGCAGTGCGACAACGGGGCCTTCCAGGGGTATCGAGCTGACACCGCTGTCCCGTGCGCCGATTCAGATCCGGTGAACTTCAGCGGCCCCTCGGCGGATCAAACTGCCTGGGCGCTCATGGCTTTAGCGGCTGTTGGCGAGGAGGCACCGGCTAAGAAAGCGGCGAAATGGCTCATCTCGATCGCGCAGACACAGCCAAATGGCACACTCGGGATCCCGTCTTACGCGGGGGGAACCCCCGATGCCAACTCCAGTGGACTGAGTTTGTCTGCATTGAATGGAATGGGGACTAGTAGGTCAACCGCAATGAAGATACAGAGATTCCTCGGTTCCCTCGTCACACCATGCGGTGACACTCGCGGAGGAGCCGCCCGTTATCAATCTGCTGTTCCCGGCGCCAATAATTCGGCAACTGCTCAGGCGTATTTTGGAATTACCACATCTATTCCGGTTTACTCTCCCCCAGCAAAAAGCGGAATTCCTAAGTGTGGGAAAAACGCCACAGACAAAATGGGCAGTTACCTCGCGCAACAGATCACTCAAGACTCACTATTGACCTACTACCCGTACGATGGAAATGACTATGGCGATACAGCACTCACCATCGTCGCTTTCTCGGGCAAAGCCATTGCTAAACAGGCAATAAGTAAGGGCACTGCAGCCTTAAAGGCAAATGCGCGGGAATGGGCTCTGAAAGATGGCGTGCCCAACGCAGGTGCCCTGGGTTCACTTCTACTGGTCAGCGTAGCCACAGATTCCAACCCAAAAAATTTCGGCGGCATCAACCTAATTGCCGAAATTACGAAGTCTGAAACCAAGTAAATGTCCCCTGCGCCCGCCCTTGGCATGACACAACGCACTGCGTTAGTTCTCTTAACGTTGATCTTTGCGTTTGTTGTTATGCCTGGGGCGGCGCAGGCAAGCACCTATCGCTTTTGGAATTTCTGGACCGTGAGTGAGAATTCGTGGGTCTATTCACAACTTGGACCCGCAAGCACCATTCCTGACGACGGCTCCGTTCAAGGCTGGGTGTTCGCGGCAACAGATGCGAACTCTGCATCTGTTGCACCCAGTATTGATTCGGCAGTCGTCTTTGAGAAAGCCTGCAGTGGCTTCCCCGAAGTACCGGGACAAAAACGCGTAGCATTCGCGATCGACTCTGGCAGCTCGGACATTGCGCCGGAAGGACAGACGCCACCAGGGCTAGAACTTATTTGTGCTACTGGAGAAATCGGAGCGCACGGGTATGAACTCCTGAACTCGGTGACCGAATTACGCACCGAGAATGGCTTCATATGTGCCATAAATTCATATCCCGCCATGGAATGCTCCGCAGTATTTGATCCACAAGATATTCAAGAACAGGTTCAGGTGATTGCTTCCGAGTCCACCAGCGAGGCCACACCTGAAGAAACGGGCAGTTTGGCTCCGCTGGGAACCGCTGCAGTGATCGGTCTAATCGCTGTTGCCGGATTCTATTTTTGGCGAAAGCGATCGACATGAGCATCTTTCAGCGAACCCGATGGCTGCACCCGGTTGCTTGGTGGATTTGGGCGCTATCACTTGCCGCAGCGGCAACCCGGGTCACTAATCCGCTTCTCCTCGGGCTCCTCATCACTGCCGCTGCCATCGTGGTCGCTCGGCGCAAACCCGATGCCCCATGGGGTAAGTCCTTTGAATTTTTCTTGGTACTCGGGCTATTCATAATTGTTATTCGAGTGGTATTCCAGGTTGTTTTCGGTGCAGCCACGGGAAGTCAGCTATTGATCTCACTTCCCGGAATATCCCTACCCAGCTGGATGAGTGGACTTCGAATTGGCGGGCCAATCATGTTGGAGTCACTACTCGGCGCTTTCTATGACGGACTTCGACTGGCCACCATCGCAATAGTTATTGGTGCAGCAAACTCGCTCGCATCACCTTCACGGCTATTGAAAGCGATTCCCTCCGCCCTTTATGAATTGGGGGTCAGTGTCGTTGTAGCCCTCAGCTTTATTCCGCAGTTGATCTCGGACGCAGTCCGCATCAGAGATATGCGCCGGTTACGCGGTCGCAGGAATACTGGACTTAGAGCGTATGCAACTTTGGCCATTCCAGTTCTCGCCGGCGCATTAGATCGTTCCATTAATTTGGCGGCCTCCATGGATTCGCGTGGATACGGCCGAGTGAATAATCAGTCATCGCGTTCCCGCCGGCTGGTCGTTGGTCTGCTACTGAGCTCGATCGTGTTAATTACTGTCGGCCTATTCGGTCTCTTCACTTCGGATGCGCATCCGCTTATTGGTCTGCCTTCACTGTCCATTGGCGTGGGAATCGCTGTTTTTGCCATGTGGCACTCGGGCCACAATCGGACGAGAACGGTGTACCGACCAGATGCTTGGACACTTCCTGAGTTCCTTGTATCCGCAGCGGGGGTCCTGACTCTTGGCATTTACCTCTGGGCAGACATCAGGGCGGAAACCGACCTGTCTTTCTGGAGTCAACTTCACCCGGCCCTGAATCAATGGCCGAGTTTGCCGCTATGGGGCTTAGTCGCATTTGCTATTTCACTTACCCCCGCATTCACCAGTCCTCCCCCACCTTCCACATTGGGCTCAATCAATGATTCACAGAAAGTTGGTGCCGGCACATGATCACTTTTGATCACGTCACGTTCACATACCCTCAACTGAATTCCTCGGACGCACAGGAACCGGTACTCAAAGACATTTCCCTAGAGATAGCGGCTGGAGAGTTGGCACTACTCGTGGGTGCAACCGGCAGCGGGAAAACCACTTTTCTCCGATCTATTAATGGACTCGTTCCACATTTTTCAGGTGGCTACCTCAATGGGCGGGTTTCCATAAACGGCCGGAACACTCAAGATTTCGCTCCCCGAGAACTGGCGGATCTTGTGGGTTTTGTGCCGCAGGACCCGTTAACAGGTTTTGTCACTGATTTAGTGGAAGATGAACTTGCCTACTCCATGGAGAGTCTTGGCATAGATCCGCAAACAATGCGTCGCCGTGTTGAGGAGACTCTTGATCTACTTGGCCTGGCGGATTTACGAAACAGGCCATTACGTTCGTTAAGCGGAGGCCAGCAACAGCGCGTGGCAATTGGTTCGGTTCTCACCGCCCATCCCGAAGTATTAGTTCTGGACGAACCAACATCTGCGCTGGATCCGGGCGCCGCCGAAGAGGTATTGGCGGCTTTACATCGACTTGTTCACGACCTTGGTGTCACTGTCGTCATGGCTGAACACCGACTTGAACGCGTTGTTCAGTACGCGGATTCGATTCTCATGATGGAACACGGTCGAATTGACAATGGCACACCAAGTTCGATCATGGAGAATTCACCGATTGCTCCTCCGGTGATTCACTTGGGTCGACTCGCCGGATGGAATCCATTACCTGTTTCTATCCGAGATGCCCGGCGATCTGCAGGGCCATTGCGCAGCAGCCTCGCCGGACAACGCCCTCATTTACGAGTCGTTCCGGACTCAACACCATTGATTGCTCGGGTGCGGGATCTGGATGTCGGATACGGCCAAAGGACAGTTCTTCGGGATATTTCCATTGATGCCAATGCTGGGGAAATCATTGCGCTCATGGGGCGAAATGGTTCCGGAAAGTCAACACTTCTTCGAGCGCTCATTGGGCTTCATAATCCAAGTGTTGGCACTGTGCGCATCAACGAGATTAACCCGGCAAAGATGCCTGCTCGCGAACTGATTCACCATGTTGGTCTAGTTCCCCAGGAGCCCAGTGACCTCTTTGAGGCACAAAGCGTTGCATTGGAATGCCGAAATTCTGATTCCGATGCCGGTTGCGAAGCCGGTTCCACCCGAGCGCTCCTTGCCCTGATGGCACCAGAAATTATTGATTCAACGCACCCTCGAGATCTGTCTGAAGGGCAGCAGTTGATTCTTGCTCTGTGCATTGTGGTCGCCGCTAAGCCACCACTTTTACTCCTAGACGAACCGACCCGCGGATTGGACTATCCGACCAAAGGCAAACTTGCCGACATTCTCCGTGGCCTGGGGGAAACTGGACACTGTGTCGTGATGGCAACACATGACGTGGAACTCGTGGCCGACCTGGCCACCCGGGTGATCATGCTGGGTGACTCAGAAATTGTAGCCGACGGATCCACCGGAACCGTGATAACCGGATCGCCGATGTTCGCCCCCCAAGTTGCCAAGATTCTCGCCCCCCAACAGTGGCTAACGGTCCACCAGGTGGAGAGGGCCTTAAACAATCGTGGACGAGCTGAAACACCGTGAACAACGCAATTCCCTTAGGGAAAAAATCAGCGATCGCAATTGGTGGGATTACCCTTATTGGAATCGTCAGCTTTATGTGGCCATTTTTTGCGCCATCGGATTCATTTGTCATGGCCCACTCCACCGATGCACCATTAATTTTCGCCGTGATCATTCCTTTGTTACTGATTGTGGTCTTGGCCCAACTATCCGACGGCGGTATGGACTCAAAGTCTGTTGCACTCCTCGGGGTGCTAGCGGCGGTGATTGCTGCCCTGCGGCCACTGGGGGCGGGCCTTGGCGGAATCGAGCCCATCTGGGTGATTTTGATCCTGGCCGGCCGAGCACTCGGTCCGGGCTTCGGATTTGTCTTGGGCGCCTTATCTCTTTTGGTTTCGGCCTTGTTTACCGGCGGCGTTGGTCCCTGGCTACCGTTCCAAATGCTCGCAGCGGCTTGGGTTGGACTCGGCGCTGGATTACTCCCTCGCGCTTCTGGGCGCAAGGAAATCCTGATTCTGTGCGGTTACGCGATTGGTGCAACCATTGCGTTCGGATTTGTTCTCAATTTGTGGTTCTGGCCCTTTTCACTCAACCTGCCAGAGCAAATTGCATTTGTACCCGGAGCGGGACTGAGTGAAAACCTGATTGCGTGGATGCGCTTCAATATCGCAACATCACTCGGCTTTGACCTGCCTCGAGCCCTTCTCACGACCCTCTTGATTGTCATTGCGGGTAGACCAATTTTATTTCTCCTGCGCAGAGCTTCGCGTAAGGCTGCATTTGGGGCACCCGTTACTTTTGAAAATCACATCACAGCAACTCTTCCTACAGGTCAGGCGGAACAGTACCGCCGGTAATACCAACTGACTATTCTGTTGGTGTGAGCAGCGATCAGCCCCCTGAATCGAAAGGGGCATTTGTCGACTCTCTGACCGAACGGGTAGAACCTTTCGTGCCACTCGCGATAGATCCGCTCCCACCTGTTATTACCGGCGCATTAGCCGAACTAGGAATCTGGTGGCAGGAACGAGTGTCAATTGATCTCAGCATGACCACCATTGACACGACTCATGGCGATAACTTTGAGTCTGGCTGCAACACCGCGAACACCGCCATTGATTCCGGCGCAAATCTGCTGATTCTCATTTCGTCTCATAATTACTGCTCACCCGAAGTTCGGGCCATCATTGGGTTACTCTGCCGCAAAGATGCCTTTTCAATTTATTTTCAAGATCAAGGCACAACCGATCAGTTCGCAATGCGATCGATTGCGGAAATCAGAGACCTCATGCACAGACACATGGCAATAAGGGGCGAGCCACTTCTGCTTGCCGAACTCGATCCCACGGTTGACTTTGCAGCAGGTGTTCTTCTCACGGCGAGTGCTCGCAGAACCCCGGTAATTACGGGAAACTCGACACACCTTGCAGCGGCACTTATTGTCCAGCGGCTCACCATGAAGGCGAGTAATTGGTGGCGCCACGGTTCGACCTCCCTCGATCCTGCTATTACTAGCTCTGTTGATCGCCTTGGGATTCCAGCGGGTCTAGATTTGAATCTCACCGACCACACCGGAATAGGCGCACAAATCAGTGCCCAGTTGCTCCAAAGTTTTATCGAGGACTAACCGACACAAATGGCAATGAAGTTCGTTCACATTCCAAGCACTTACCCCGTGCATCCACATAGAAGCCGATGGGATCAGATTCGAGCGCTGGTGATTCGACGAGAGCGAGTGCAATGCCGCTTTTAAGAGTGGGCGAATAAGTGCCGCTGGTTATTTCACCCACCTGATTGGTGAGTTCGGGGTCGGAAAAAACCTGCATGTGGGCTCGCGGGATTCCTTTACCAATAACTTTCAATGCCACTCGCTTGCGTGGTATCCCCGTCTCCCGCATTGCCATGAGTGACTCTCTGCCTTGAAATTCGGGCTTTGCCCAACCTACCGACCAAGCGAGCAAAGCTTCGACCGGAGTTATATCTGGGGAAATATCCTGTCCGTGTAGGGGATAACCCATTTCAGTGCGCAAAATATCTCGGGCACCCAAGCCTGCGGGTAAACCACCCAGCGGCTGAGCTGCTTCAAGGAGCGCACCCCAGAGTTCAACCAGAATTTCAGTTGGCACAACGATTTCGTAGCCAAGCTCACCGGTATAGCCGGTGCGACACACCATGATCTCTGATCCCTGGAATTCAGAAGTGACAAAACTCATGTAGTCGAGCTCTGTCGGTATACCAAGTTGTTGGAGAACCTGCGGTGACTTTGGGCCCTGAATAGCAATGATCCCGAAATCCAGATGTTGATTTACAACCGCGATGTTTTTCGGCAAGCTTCGAGTGAGTGTATCTGCCACGCTGCCAGCGTTCGTCGCATTTGGAATAACAAAGAGGTCATCATCAGAGTATCGGTAAATAATAAAATCATCGATTACTCCCCCATTGTCGTTACACAACATGGAGTACTGCGCTTGTCCTGATGTAATTTTGCCAAGGTCACTTGTGACGATTTCATTGAGTGCGGCGACCGCTCCGGGACCGGTGATGCGGAGCTTGCCCATGTGGGAAACATCGAAAATACCCACAGCCGTTCGCACCGCTTGTTGCTCGGCAACAGCCCCCAGATACTCGATGGGCATCTCCCAACCGCCAAAATCCGAACATTTGGCACCAAGTGACTGATGCGCCTGGAATAACGGGGTGTGACGAAGGTCAAGTGCCATACCGACAACTTTAGACACATGATTAGATTTGGAGCATGCCAACTTCTAAATCTGTGACAAATTCTAAATCTCCACAAGTGAGACTACGTTCACTAGCAAATTTTCCGGCTTTTACTTTGACAACAGAAAAGCCCCGAGAAATTCCCGCTGATGTGTTATTGGTCAACATGGCACCGGCGAAGGGCAAAGGGGTTGAACTGGTTGCCCACGGCTTCACACCGGCTCAAGTCAAACGCATTCAGTTGGACATTGCCGCTCTCGGCGGAACCGGTAAAAGTGGTGAAGTCATCACCCTTTCTGGCGTGGTCGGTGTTAAAGCTCCAATCGTTGTTGCGGTGGGGCTGGGTGACTTCCGAAAGCAATTTGACCTAGAGGACTTCCGCAGGTCTTTAGGAAATGGAATTCGTTCACTTACCGGTAAAAACAAAGTTGCAATTTCGTCAAGTCATGCGCCCGAACATATTTATGCGACAGTTATGGCAGTGGGGTTGGCGGCCTACTCATTTAATGGGTACCGCACCAAGTCCACCGGTGCATCAAAGAATCTGCCCTCCAAATTTATTTTGTCACTGCCAATTCCCATCACAGCCGAGTACAGGACTGCCGTAAAAGATGCTGCCACACTTGTTAACGCAATTTATTTGGCTCGGGATTTAATCAACACCCCGCCCAATGATTTACCACCGGCTGAATTAGCCGAGCGAGCCAAATCCGCCCTCAGCGGACTTCCCGTAGTGGTTAAAATCTGGGATGAAAAAGCACTCAGAGCAGATGGGTGTGGGGGCATTCTCGGTGTTGGACTTGGGTCATCGCGCCCACCACGATTGGTCAAAATGACTTATGCGCCGAAAGGTGCCACCGCGCATCTGTCCCTTGTGGGTAAGGGAATCACTTTCGACACCGGCGGCATCTCCATTAAACCCGCCGCCAAGATGCACGAGATGAAGGCAGATATGTCAGGCGCAGCGTCTGTTGTTGGGGCGATGCAAGCTATTGCAACCCTTGGCTTGAAAGTTAAGGTCACCGGCTGGATCGCCGTTGCTGAAAATATGCCCAGCGGCACTGCCCAGCGACCGGGCGATGTCCTCACGACATTCGATGGCACCACGGTGGAGGTTCTCAACACAGATGCCGAAGGACGGCTGGTCCTTGCCGATGCACTTGGTATGTCTGTGGCTGAGCAACCTGATCTCATTATTGATGTGGCAACCCTCACCGGCGCTCAGCGAATTGCCCTCGGAAGGCGGATAGCAGGGGTCATGAGTAACCAAGATGCATCGCGGGAACAGGTGGTAGCAACCGCCACCTCCGTAGGTGAGGAAGCCTGGCCAATGCCACTGCCCACTGACCTTCGAGAAACCCTGAATTCCGACACCGCCGATATTGCCAATATCGGCGATGGCATGGGAGGCATGCTGTCAGCCGGCGTATTCCTACAAGAATTCATTCCCGATTCCCAGCCCTGGGTGCATATTGACGTAGCCGGACCTGCCTATAACGATGCCGCCGCTTACGGATACACCCCCAAGGGGGGAACCGGGGCAATGGTGCGGACATTTGTGCAAATTGCATCAGATCT
>CAITYI010000017.1 GCA_903896585.1 uncultured bacterium | reverse complement strand
GTGGGATCAGGTGTATTCACTGACCGAGTTGCCGGAGAAATTAATTGTTGTGGGGTCCGGTGTCACCGGCGCCGAGTTCGCATCCGCCTATCAAGGTCTTGGTAGCGAAGTGGTTCTGGTGTCATCGCGCAATCGCGTCCTTCCCAGCGAAGATGAAGACGCCGCCCGCGTGATCGAGTCAGTTTTTGCCCGTCGCGGCGTGCACGTTATGTCGGAGGCGCGTGCGGTAGGTGTCACCACCGCGGACAAGGGCGTGCAGGTAGAACTCCAAGACGGTCGGGTAATTGACGGCACCCACGTGCTCTTGGCATTGGGTTCAATTCCCAACACAGATAACCTGAATCTGCAATCAGTCGGTGTGCACACCGATGATCGCGGGTTTATTGAGGTGGACAAAGTCTCACGCACCAGTTGTCGCAATATTTATGCCGCGGGCGATTGCACCGGTGTGTTAATGCTGGCGTCTGTCGCAGCCATGCAGGGTCGCATTGCCATGTGGCATGCCCTCGGCGATGCCGTCACACCACTGCACCTCGAGGCAGTGTCGAGCACCGTGTTCACCGAACCTGAGATCGCGACGGTTGGTGTGAGTCAGCAGGATTTGGACTCGGGTGAATTCCGCGGTGAAGTCATTCTTTTGCCGTTAGCCACCAACGCTCGTGCCAAAATGCAAGAGCAATCCGATGGATTTATCAAGATCCTGTGCCGTAAGTCCTCGCGGATCGTGGCCGGTGCGGTGGTGGTCTCCCCCGGTGCCAGTGAATTAATTCATCCGCTCACCCTCGCCGTTCAAGAGCGCCTCACCGTCGATGAACTGGCATCTACCTTCACCGTGTTCCCCAGTCTCTCCGGGTCAATTGCCGAAGCTGCGCGCCGACTTCACCGTGGCAGTGACTAGCACTGCTGTGAAGCACTAGGTTTTACCGGTGACCTCAATAGACACCAGCGTGAATCCCAAGACCGATGCCCTCAATGCCAAAGCACGTGAGTCCGCGGCCACCATTGCCCAACTCACCGGCATTCCCAAGCACGATGTCGCCGTTGTTTTAGGTTCAGGCTGGGTGCCCGCTGCCGATCTGATCGGCACGACCATTGCTGAGTTCGATTCCACCGATGTCCCGCACTTCTCCGCTCCCGGTGTGGCCGGTCACGCGGGAAAAATTCGCAGTGTCGATGCCGATGGCACCAAAGTATTGGTGTTCCTCGGTCGCACGCATCTTTATGAAGGTAAAGGGATCGATGCCGTCACCCACGCGGTGCGCACCGCGGCCGCAACCGGTTGCTCCACCATGATTCTCACCAACGGTTGCGGTGGCTTGGATCCCGCGTGGTCCCCGGGCACGCCCGTGCTGATCAAGGATCACATTAATTTCACCGGGCAGTCACCACTGCACGGCGCTCACTTTGTTGATCTCACCGACCTGTACTCACCCACCCTGCGCCGCATGTGCCAGGAGATTAAACCGGGACTCGACCAGGGTGTGTACGTCCAGTTCCAAGGCCCCATGTATGAAACACCCGCGGAGATCACCATGGTGCGCAACATGGGTGGAACATTGGTCGGCATGAGCACTGCCCTGGAAGCAATTGTTGCTCGGTCACTGGGCATGCAGATCCTTGGTTTGTCTTTGGTCACCAATGCTGCCGCCGGCATGAGTGGTGAACCACTCAATCACGAGGAAGTTCTGCAGGCGGGCAAAGATGCCGCAACCAAAATGGGTGAATTGCTCGGCAAGGTCATTCGAAAGATTTAATGATGAACATCATCAGCACCGCGAAAAACTGGTTGGCAGATGACCCGCACGAGGAAACCCAACACCAGTTGCGCGTTCTGATTGAGCAGGCGGGCAAAGCCGACCCGGATGCCCTACAGGAATTACACGACTCCTTCAGCGGCTCACTGGAGTTCGGCACCGCCGGCCTTCGCGGCAAAATCGGTCCCGGTCCCAATCGCATGAATGTTGTGGTCGTTGCTCGGGCCGCCGCTGGTCTCGCGGAGTATTTGATTAAGGAGTTCCCCACATCAGATCTCAGTGTGGTTATTGGTTTCGATGCCCGTCACAACTCTGAGTTATTCGCCACCGTGAGTGCGCAGATTTTCAGTGGTTACGCAATCACGGCCAAAACATTCGATCACTCTGTTCCCACACCTGTTCTCGCATTTGCGATTCGGCACCTTCATGCCAGTGCCGGTGTCATGGTGACCGCCAGTCACAACCCACCCCAGGACAACGGCTACAAGGTGTATCTCGCCTCCGGTTCCCAGATCATTCCGCCCGCGGACACCGAGATCAGTGCGTGCATTGACCAGGTGACCCAACGCGGCAAGGTTGCTGACCTCGCCCACGGCAGTGACTGGGAACAGATTCCAGAGTCGGTGATCACCGCCTATCAAGATCGCACTGCCAGTCTTGTCACACCGAGAAACACTGACCTCACCGTGGTGTACACCGCCATGCACGGGGTCGGTGGGGAAATCTTCACGACCACCGCCACCCAAGCCGGATTCACCCCGCCCATTCCGGTGACCGAGCAGTTTCACCCTGACCCGACTTTCCCCACCGTGGCATTTCCTAACCCCGAAGAACCCGGAGCCATTGACCTGGCGATCGCAACCGCCCAAGCCAATAAAGCTGACATTGTGATTGCCAATGACCCTGACGCTGATCGTTGCGCGGTCGCCATTCCAATAAAAATAAATGAGACCAAGTCTGAATGGCGGATGCTCCACGGCGACGAAGTTGGTTCATTGCTCGCCGTGCATATTGCCCAGAAGCGTGCAGCTCAAGGACTTCCCACCACGGGTGCAGTGTTTGCGCAGTCCATTGTCTCGAGCACCCAACTCAAGGCCATTGCGCAAGCTCGTGGTTACGAGTATCAGGTCACCCTCACCGGCTTTAAGTGGATTGGTCCCATTCCTGGTTTGGTATTTGGTTACGAAGAAGCACTCGGCTACTGCGTGGATCCGGACTACGTCAAAGACAAGGACGGTATTTCCGCCGGACTTCTCATGATGGAAATGGCACGCGATCTCAAGGCACAAGGTCGAACAATCCAAAGTGCGCTAGATGACCTCGCAGTTGAATTCGGTGTGTACCTCACCGATCAAGTTTCTATTCGGGTGGGTGATCTCAGTGTGATTCCGAACATCATGCAGGCTCTGCGCACCAATCCCCCCACCAACATTGCCGGGCAGCGCGTGACGGAG
>CAITYI010000016.1 GCA_903896585.1 uncultured bacterium | reverse complement strand
TATCTTCGGTTTAGGCTTTCTCATTTCGAGAGTCTTTCGTGGAAATTTTAACCTTCCCCAAATTTTCACTTTTCTATTCATTATTCTAGTTATGAGTACATTTGTGAATCGGTTCGTCACGAGTGGATTTTCCCCCCCAATCTTTGCCTTCTTGCTCACTTTAGTTCTGGTGGGTGGCTTGTATGTCGCTTCAACCTTGAACTATTCGACAAGGAATTGGATTTTTCTTGGAATACTGGCAGGTGTCGTCGGCTGGTGGCGTCCTGAAGGATTCGCATTAGGCCCTATGATCGCGGTTTTTGCCGTGCTCACTTCAATCAATTGGAACAAGTCAAAGAGATCAGAACTCCCGAAAATTTCAATTTACTTTGTCGTTGGAATACTAATACCTGTAGTGGCTTGGATTCTTTTTCGAATGATCTACTTTGGTCATTTGCTTCCAAGTTCAGGTGTCATGAAGTCAGGCAACCTTAATCGAGTCAACCTGCTCGAGACAATTCAATATCTCTCGCTTACTTTGCTCCCGATCCTTGCGATAGTCATCGCAACATCGATCTCCAGGCCTAATAGAATTATTGTGCTTCTCATGGCGTTATTTGCCTTAAGCGTGATCTGGATCCCGATAACGTTGCACTTGAACTGGTGGAACAGAATGCAGTGGCCATTGGTTATTCCGCTGGCGCTTATTGCCGTAGCGACTATCGCAACCAATAATCGTGTTTACAGGGATGCGAGTGGTTCTCTTCTGCTGTCTCGTATAAATGTTGTTGCAGCAATTCTCTTGTCGTTGGTGGGTATCACGACACTTAGGACTTTTTCCGAGTCTGAACCACCGTACACTTCTTATCAACCACATACGGCGATCAGTTCGGCGCTGCAGTTAATTGACACGACTGACGTTAGGTTGGCAACTTCCGAGGCCGGGCTCGTCCCGTTAGCTATTTCAGGTCCTGCATTAGACACATACGGATTTAACAACTATGCAATAGCGTCAACCGAAGGAGTTGCTCTAGGTGAGCAGTTGGACCTTCTCAAACCAAATGTTGTGATTGTCAATGGTAGAGGCCCTGCAGAGGTTGCTGATTTGTTTCAGGACCCGAGTTGCAATGGTCGAGACCTCACAAGTTATTCAGGTGCCCAGTGGGTGGCCATGACGGACACGTTGTTGGAGTATGCGCAAGATAACGCCTTGAAATTGATCAGATCGACTGAAACTGGTGCCTGCAACGCCTTTTCAGTTTTTGTCTCAAGTGCGGTGACACCAGAAGTTGTTGATGCTCTCCGAGCCGCTGTCCCTGATTCACTTGAGCTCGTGCAATGAAGACGGCAACCAAGTTTGTTTCGGAGAATGCGATCTACCTGGTTCTTCTAGGGATTTTGGCGCCCCTAGCAACAATCACGAGTTACGTCTTTGGTCTAAACGCAATGTTCAAAGGACAGTCGACAAGCATTGTCGTTTCATTTGTCATTTTTGGACTTTCATTAGTACTTTGGCTTTTCTACGGTCCTAAAATCCCACCTAGCAAACTTCTTTTTGTCTTTCTGCTCTTGAGCATCTTGGCTTGGGCGGTTATTGCGCTACTTGTCTGGAGGGATGGTGATGCATTTGCATACACCACCTTTACCGCGCCCTTGATTTACGCAATGGTCTTGATCAAGCCACCAAACTTTAGGTGGGCATTTACCGCAGGCGATGCATTTGTAGTCTCCTTAGTCCTCATTTCAATCGCAAGTCATGTTTTGCACCTGACGGGAATCCACTCGTATCCAAATGCATTTCCAAGTCGTCTACCGGAAATATTTTGGGGACTAGGTCTCGAGAATCGATGGGAAGGTCCATTTGCGAGTACCAGTGATTCAGGCCCTGTCGGTGCCTTTGTTCTCTTCTACGGGCTCATGCGGTTAGGAAAACTACGGACCGCTTTAGTCGTATCTGGCATCATCATGCTTGCGGTGAGCACATCGTGGACTTCCATTTACTCTGCTTTGATCGGAGTTGTTATTCTCGTGTGGTTCGTGCCCCAATTCCTTGGGGTT
>CAITYI010000015.1 GCA_903896585.1 uncultured bacterium | reverse complement strand
TGGGGTTTCTTGGTAAAGGCGCTTGGCTACGTCTTTGCTGATAGTGGTGATTCCGTCAACGCTGAGGGCGATTTTGCGTTGCATGGCACGGTAGGCGGCCCAGGCTTCAGGCGATGCGTGGTATTTCGGAATGTCATACGCGATCAAATCCAGATAAGTAGTAATTACTCGCTTGCCAAGTTTGCGGGCCTGGGAGATATCCACTCGTTGATCGATCTGGTTGGGGTACCACATGATGTCGGTCGTGCCTTCTCCACCAAGAGTGATCTTGGGATGATCAGTGAGGTGTTTGGCGTAAGAAGGAAGTTCATTCAGGCCAACAAGACGAATGCTCTTGATACTTGGTTGTTCGGCAAGGGCTGCCGTTCCTGCTGTTGTCATGACCTGCGCACCTGTTTCATGCGGGCCAAGCCAAGTGACATCGATAGTCACCGTGAGGTTGTTGGGGTCAATCAGGGTGTTATTGAATGCCGCGTAATGGGAGGAACTTGGGTCCTCGCGCTCTTGCAGATCCATAGCGCTGGGTTCAACAATGATGGGAGCCCTTTTTGCATCCGCACTGGTGGTGAACCACCAGTCATGCCACAGGCCTCGCTCGGATGCTGATTGCGGGTCACTTGCAATGTCGTTCTTGGCTGTTGCAATCAGGCAGCCTGCAGGGGCCGTTGCGCGCAGAAATGTGTCATTGAGATTTGTGTTGTCCGTGGCCATGATGCTGATGGTGAAGATTCGTGGATCAGAATCAAAGTGCTCACTGAACAGTTGAATTCGATCCATGGTGAGGAGTTGAGGGTCACCCTCAACGGTGACAACTCGGCCAGATTTGGTTTTGAAGGTGGGTGATTCCATTAGAGGGCCTCGTAGATTCTCTGCAGGTCTTGGTTGAGTGCTGGGGAGTAGTAGGGATCCACAGGGTACTTGTTGCTCCAACGCTCGGTGAAGAGATGTTGTTCCTGAGGGTCTGATTTCTTGCGGGTCAAGCTTGCGCCCTCGTGGTGAGTGAAGTGGGCGTACGGGGTCCACGCGATTCTTTGATTGTGTTCGTGGATTCTTAAACAGAAGTCCACGTCATTGAAGTCTTTGGCAAATGCAGTGTCCAAGCCGTCGAGTTCGCTGAATAGCTGTTTGTTGACCAACATGGCGGCGGCAGTAACAGCGAGATAGTTGCGTGGGGTGAGGGTGGCACCGAAGTAGCCGAAGTCCTTGCCGGATTTGGAAATATACGGGTGGGTTGGGCCGCTGGGAAGAAGAATGATTCCCGCATGCTGAAGGTTGCCATTGGGGTAGGTGAGTTTGGCACCAACTGCGCCGACTCCTTCGATTTGATTGAGTTCCAACATGCGGGTGATGGGGTTGTCCGATTCTGCGGTGGTGTCGTCGTTGAGTAGAAGCAGGTACTCGCTGTCACTGCTTGCATGTTGGGCACCGAAGTTGATTGCTTCACTGAAGTTGAAGGTTGGGTTGGGGGTATAAACAACTTGTTTGTCCACACCAGGGATGGGTGGTAACTCCCCGGTTGTTACGGCGATTACTTCGAATTCTGTTTGGTGTTCTTTTTCTTTGAGCGACTTGATGGCGTCCGCAACGAATGTATTGGTGTTGTTGCTGTTGGGTGTGCCGATAGTGGGAATGATCACCGAAACTTTTGTTGGTTGTGTTCTCGGCTGAATTTCATTGAGGCCTTTGACACTGCTGGGTGTTGACTCGCCACCGCCGAAATTCCTGTAGAGGTAATCCTGTTGGGCGCGTTGGCCAGCTTGTTGGGCCCAGGGTTTGGCGTCAATGCTTTGCGCGGTGCTTTCGCTCCACGAACGCCAGTGGTAGAGGGGTAGCGGGATATGGATCACTTTTGCGTGTTGTTGAGTGAGGTTGGGGAGTAGGCGCAGGGCAAGGTCAAAGTCCTGGGCACCATCCATCTCGGTTCGCAATCCACCAACGGAATTCACCTGATCGCGTTTGAAGGTGGTGAAGTGACAGAGGTACATCTGGGTGAGAAGCAATTCGGGAGAAAAATTAGGTTTGCAATACAGCTCGAAGTGGTTGCCTTTGGAGTCAATTTTGTCTTCATCTGAATAGACAGCGTCTGGATTTTTATTTTCGAGAATCACTTGGGTAAATGTGCTGATGCATCGGGGATCCAGAGTGTCGTCGTGATCCAACATGCCAATGTATTGGCCGGTTGAGTTTGCAAGTGAGTGGTTGATGGCGCTAGAGATTCCACCATTGGGTTTGGTCAGGACCTTGATCCGAGGATCGTTGGCGTGCTGTTCTTTGAATTGGTCGAGGTAGTTGTTGACTTCTGGGTTGGTGGAACCGTCATTGGTGATTACTAGTTCCCAGTTGCGGGCTTCCTGATTGAGAACCGATTGCAAGCACTCCTGAAGGAAAGGCAATGGTGGGTTGTAGACCGGGAGGAGAATGGAAATGGTGATTGCATAATCCAGATTGCCTGGTGTCGTCTGGTGGGCTTGTTCGAGCCAGGCTTTGTATTGCTTGCCAATATTGCGCTCGTAGAGCTTGCGCTTAATGGCTCTTTTGAGTTTGCCCAGTGGCCGGCGGATTTTCTTAATCATGTGATTGTGAAGGTTGCCGGGATGGTGACGAACCCTTGGCCGATTTCACCGCTCGCGCTGCGCACGGGGAACTCGAGGACTTCATTCCAGGTGTCCAGCGTGCGGGTGCCGGTGTAGTCGAATACATCTATATGAACCCGGTAGCGGCCGGGCAGGAAGGGGTTGTTAGGAATAGTTGCGCTCACGGTGTAGGTGCCAGGTTGCAGAACGCCGAAGTCAGCGCCCACGCGGTGATTGCTGACCATGGTGACCAGTGGACCGGTTTCATGTTGGAAGGCAATGCGCAGGTTGGGGCCGAGGAGTTCCTCGGTAATTTCCATGGTGACATTGATATTGAATGTCTTGGTTGTTTCGGTGTGAGTGAGTGGTGCGTTGTTTTGGTCGGTGATGGTGGCGCTGGTGACCGCGAGTTCGTTGTTGACAATTTCAAGCGGGGAGCGGGTGGCACTGACCTGGCGACTGCGAGCACTCTCCTCCGTGTTCACTCGTTCCAGGTAAGCATTAATGATTTCGGTGGTTGGCCCGGTCTTTTGCACCTCGCCGTGATCGAGCCAGGTGACTTCATCGCACAGACCTTCAAGTTGACCAAGACCGTGAGAAACCACCACGATTGTTTTGCCGGCTTTGCGCAAGGCATAGAGGTGATCAAAACACTTGCGTTGGAATTCTTCGTCTCCCACCGCAATGACTTCATCTACCAACAAAATATCGGGACGCATATGCACCGCAACAGAGAAGCCCAGCCGGACATACATGCCGCTGGAGTAGTGCTTGACCGGATCATCAATAAAGTCCCGCAGACCACTGAAGTCAATGATTTCGTCGGTGGCATCGGTAATCTCTTTTTTAGACAGACCCAAAATGGAACCGTTGAGTTTAATGTTTTCCCGACCACTCATTTCCGGGTGAAAACCTGCACCCAATTCAATGAGTGCCGCGAGGCGACCGCGGGCAGTTATGGTGCCACTGGTGGGGCGGTAGATCCCCGAAATCACTTTGAGCATGGTGGACTTTCCACTTCCGTTATGACCGATCAAGCCGTACACACTGCCCTTGGGTACCTGCAGGTTCACATGCTTCAGAGCCCAGAAATCCTGACTGCGCTTGGCTTTGCCGCGAATCAAACGCTCTTTAATAGTGTCGCGTCTGTCGGTGAAACGCGAGAAGCGTTTACTAATATCTATTGCTTCGATTGCGTACTCGGTCACAGGATCTCTCCAATGTCTTTGCTCAACCGGCTGAACACGGTGAAGCCGAGCCAGAACACGGCCATGCCGAATGCGAGTAAGGCGGGCACCACCCAGGTTGGTGGGAACTGCAAGGAATACATGACGTCATGCATGGCGGTCACGAACCAGGTCATGGGGTTGAGTTCCACGATCCACGCGAGCCAACTGGCGGTGTTCTCGATCAAGGACATGGGGTACAGGATCGGTGTGAGGAAATAGAGCGCACCGAGAGTGACCGTGACAATGTACTGAACATCGCCGAAGCGAGCATTGAGAATCGCGAGCATGAAACCCACGCCCTGACCAAAAAGGGCGGCGGCCAACAGGATCGGCACTGCGAGGATCCAGGTGATGCCAATGTTGCCCAGGAAAATGAACATGCCGATTAGCACCAGTACTTCCAGACCGACTTGAATCATCTGGACAAGTGAAGTTCCCAGGATTGGGGTCCAGGCAGCAAATCTGACTTTGCGCAGAAGCTCCGAGTTTGAGCGCAGGGAGTTCATGCTTTGAATGACCAGGCCAGAGAAAATGTTCCAGGTGACCATGCCGGTGAACAGGAAGGCGGCAAAACTGGTGCGCTCGGGGTCCGAGCCCAAGCCGGGCGCCTGCACCCGGAACACCAGGCTGAAGACGGCGGCGTAGATCAAGAGTTGGATCAGCGGCTGGACCAGTGACCAGAGCCAACCCAGGCTGCTGGTGCGGTAGCGGGTGGAAAGGTCCCGGCCGGCAAATGCCCACACGAGTGCCCGCTGCTGGTACAGGGCGGTGAGCACGCGGGGTGGGGTCCTCTCGCTGGGCCAAGTTTGGCTTGGATAGCCATTTATTACGCATTTCTGCGCCGTGACCATGGTAGTAGCCTTGAGGGGGTAGCCTTGAGGAACCACGAGTTGGAGGTAAATATGTTCTCACGGAAAATTTCCCGCATTGCGCTCAGCGCAGTCCTAGTAGGTGGGGTTGGCCTTGGCGGTTCCTTGGTCACCGCTGGAGCGGCGCATGCCGCCCGGACCACCCAGGGCACCTTTATTGCAACCCCGAACGGGATCGCTGGAGTTACCCAGGAAATTGTGGTCTCAGCACCGCGCCTGAGCGGCCAGGTGGTCACCATTGGCCTGCAGTCAGGTGGCGTGGGTGGATCCCTGCAGACCACCATTGGGAGCAACGGGTACGGGTACATCAATTGGCTGCCGTCAGCAGCGGGCACTTGGACGCTATCGGGTTTGGGGAGTGCTGCCAGTCTTGGATCCACCAACATCACCGTGTCACCACTGTCCACCAGCACGACCCTGCTAGCGCCAAACTTTGCGCAACTCGCTCAAAATGCACCGCTCACCGCGATTGTGACCGCACCGGTTGGCACCGTGTCACCACAGGGCACCGTGACGGTGTACAACCAAAACCTGAATGTGATTGCAACGGGATCGCTGGCACCCATCGCTGGCACCGGTTCCTCCAGTGTCACCATGAACTGGTCACCACAGGCAAATGTTGGATCGACACTGTCCGCAACATTTGTGCCGAGTAACACCACGGTCACCGGATCGGCCTCGCCACAAACCACAGTTACCCTCTTCGAAGGTGTTGTCCCCATTGCTATGCGTATCAGCCAATACATTTACGTTGGTCAACCAGTGCTCCTGAGCGCAGTGCTTGGCACGAACATGCCGGACGGAACCGCTGCTTTCATTAGCAACCTCGGCGGGATTTCACCTTCGATCAATACCGTCAATGGCATTGCTAACTGGTTGTGGACACCGAATGTGGCCGGGGTGCAAAACCTGCGTGTTGAATACTCCTCTACCGTACGCAACTCAAGTGGTTCTTCAGTCCAGTCGGTGAACGTGCTTCCGCCACTGCCCCAGGATTCCATTAGCGTCAGTGCTGCTGGTTTCGGAACAATTACTGGCGGATCTCCGGTGACCTTGACGGTCGGGCAGAGTGTTGCCCTCACTGGCAGTACCACAAGCGGTGCGCCCGTGCTGTTCTCCGAGCAAGGGCCGTGCGTGATCGCAGGTGCCAACCTGATTGCAGTCGGGGCCGGACAATGCGTGATCACAGCTAATACACCGGGTACGGCCAAATACACCGCGGATACGAACACCTATGTAATTGGCGTGCAGGCTCCACCAAGGAAGCCTCGCAGATAACTGCGGAATGGTCAGTAATGGAAAGGGCGCGGATTAATTTCCGCGCCCTTTCCATTTGCGCAGTGGTGCGGTGACTTTCCACGAACGGGTGTTGGTCACAAAATCAAGTTCTTGACGCAGCGCTTGGGCGGCGGCTTTGTGGATTAAGAGCTCGGCATTAGCGTCCTTGGTGGGTAGAACAACAAAGGACCTAATGCCAAGAAAGCCCTCAATAGAGTCGGTGGCATCGGTCACGTGGAAAACCACCTGCGCTTGTTCACCCTGTTGTGCGTTACCAAGGGGCAGGGACAGCACCGATCCGGCGTACACGTCCTGACGAGTAGGACCACCAGGGCCGGTCGATTCCACCGTGATGACACCGGGCATGGAGCGAGTGGCAAAGTGAACGGTGAGGTCGCCCTCCGTTGGGCGGGTAATGCGGAAAGTAATTGTTTTGCCCGGTCGGAGTTCATAACCCCAGGTTTGCGGGGAACCAAATTGACCGGTGAGAGCTGCGTCAATCACTGCGAGGTCTTCAGGGTTGCGTGATTGGTGCAACAAGGGCGAGTAGTTCTCCCGCGCAATGTGATCCAGATACTGATCCGCGTACGCGGCGCTAGGGGCGCTTTGACCTGTTGCGATCACGTATTCGTGCCCAATTTCAATCTCTGGTGGCATGACAACTCTCGCCTTCTGTTGTTGTGCTGCGCTGATATCACGTTCAATTGTCACGGCAACTTCCTGCCACGTGATGGGGTTCGGTGCAGTGGCCTTGATCTTTACTTCTCTTTGTGTTCGGTTGGTGGTGTTGAGTGCTTGTCGGTTGAGCACCGAGACAAAAGCCTCGAGGTTGTTGCTCTCAAAGTAGTCGGCAAGATCACCACCCGCTTCGCGCAGTGAGGAGTTATCCGCCACAATCGTGACCTTGCCGAAAGCCAAGGACTCCGAAACCGGAAGTCCCCAGCCTTCATAGGTACTGGGGTAAATCGTGAATAGTGCGTGTTGGTAAAGGTTGTGAAGTTCCTGATCGGTCACACCCGAATCGATCACACTCACGGTGCCATTAAGACCCTTGGTTGCGAGATATTCGTCGAGGAATTCATTAGCGTTCCAGCCCAACCGACCCACACACACCAGATCCGGTGGGTTGTCCAATTGTTTCCACGCGTTAAGCGCGAGCAGGTGATTTTTGCGACCTTCGATTGTGCCCACGAATAATGCGTAGGGTCGCGGCCACGGGGAATCACCGGTGGTGGATTGGGGTGTGATGCCAGGTGGCAGGCCGGTTGCTGATCCCGGTGGCGTTGACCACCCGTGGTCTTCGCAGTAAGTGTGGAAATCACGGCGACTTGATTGGGAGATCGCCGGTACGGCACTGGCCAACGTTCCGGCAATATCCAGGTAGCGTTCAAAGAGTCGATTTACACCGGCGGTGTGGTGCGCATCCAGCACCGGAGTCAGGTCATAAAGCAAAGTCACGAGCTTTGCGCCTTGGTTGTGGGCATTCCGGGCAGCGAGCATCAGGGCATCGGAAATCCAGAGCGCGCCCAAGAAGATCAGAATCGTGTGGTGGTCAATGGACACCGGCGCTGCCGACTTTGCTCGGTCCAGGATTAATCGAGCACGGTGGGCGAGCTCGCTTCGGTCAATGTTTGTGCCTATGTTCGCTCGGGCACCGGTGTCGATTACCTGAGCTTTCTCGGCTGGTGTGAGAGCAATAAGGACCCCACGCCCGCGGTCCAGGACAACCGGTGCGGTGTCCGAGATCAGTGGTGCTACCTCTGCCACCACCCGCTGCACACCCGATACGGATTCCTCGCGTTCGAGGAACTCCACCAGGTCGGTGACATCAATAAGGCGCACGGTGTGAGCCTAATGCTGGCGAGGTTAATCGCGGCTCGTGTGCTCTAGAGTTGGATGAATGAGCCACCCGGAGCAGACCAAGTTTGTGCAACTGGTCCGAGATCTCAACGCCGACACAATTTCCGGCTCTCGGATCCTGGAGGTCGGCAGCTTTGACGTTTACGGGACTTTCCGATCTATGTTCGCCACTGCCCGGGAATACATTGGAATCGATCTCTCCGCCGGTCCAGGTGTTGACCTAGTGCTCAGTGCCCACGACATGGTGGGCAATGCCGGGCTCGGGGGTGAATTTGATTTTGTGATTTCCTGCGAAGCTTTAGAACATGACCCCGATTGGCGACTGACGATTGCCAATTCACTGGCCGTGTTGGCAACGCCCGGCATGTTGGTGGTGACGTGCGCTTCAACGGGTCGCCCCGAACACGGAACCACTCGAACGAACCCAGAGGAAAGCCCGGGCACCCAATCACTGGGGTGGGATCACTACGCGAATGTTGGTATCGAGGAGTTCATTGCA
>CAITYI010000014.1 GCA_903896585.1 uncultured bacterium | reverse complement strand
CTTGGTGCACTACTGCCGGAATCCTCTCGTCGGGCCTATGACGTGCACCCCATCGTCGAAGGCTTTGTTGATTTGGATTCCTTTGTAGAACTCCATGCAAAGTGGGCGCCCAATATTGTGGTCGGACTCGGTCGGTTGGGTGGCCGAACTATTGGAATTGTTGCCAATAATCCACTGCGACTGGGAGGTTGTCTGGATTCATCCAGCGCCGAAAAGGCCGCACGATTTGTTCGAATGTGTGATTCATTTGCCGTTCCCCTCGTTGTCCTGGTCGACGTACCCGGTTACCTTCCAGGACTTGGCCAGGAATGGGAGGGAGTTGTGCGCCGCGGTGCCAAACTCTTGCATGCATTCGCCGAATGCGTGACCCCTCGAGTAACAGTTGTCACCCGCAAGGCATACGGCGGTGCATTTGTGGCCATGAACTCAGCGTCGCTGGGTGCCACGAAAGTTTTCGCGTGGCCCCAGGCCGAGGTTGCCGTCATGGGTTCGGTGGCAGCCATTCGAATTTTGCATCGGCGTCGCCTTGCTGAAGTTCCCGAAGAAAGCCGGGAACAGGTGGAACTGGAGCTCGCCGCCGAACACGAAGTCATTTCCGGTGGCATCAAACGTGCTGTTGACATGGGTGTCGTTGACTCTGTTGTCGATCCAATCACTACCCGTCGCGCTGTTGCAGAAGTGCTTTTGGAAACACCTGGCGCCCGCGGAAATCATGGCAACATTCCACTGTAATTAGTCACCAGCCAAGCGAAATTGGATTTTCGGTTGAACTATGAAACGTGGTGTAACACCCGAATATTGGAATCTGCATGTGCTGCCCGAAATACCTCAAGTTCAGCATCCCAGGGCTGTCCCAATAACCGATTAATCTCAACGACGATTGATTCACCTGTTGCCTCAGCCTGGTTAATCACATTGCGAAGTCGATCTTCGTGAACCATGACGTCGCCAAACTGACCCATGGATGCCCGAAATAGCCCAAGAGTGGGAGTGACAGCGAATCTCTCACCCTCGTGGCGCAAGTTGGAATCCTCCGTCACTTCATAGCGAATATTCTTGAAAGCGAGCAGCGCGCTAGCAATTCGAGCGCCCATTCCCTGTTTCCCAATCCAGATGATTTCAGCGCGAACCGTATGCGGCTCCACCGGTTGCGGTGCCCACTGAACGCAGACTTCGGCCCCCAGCACTTTGGCGAGCGCCCACTCGATATGCGATGCCACCGCCCGCGGGCACGAGTGAATTAACACCACGCCGCGGCTCTGCGAGGAGCCGGCGTGGTCATAAACAACTGCTGACATGGTGACCTCCTGTTGTGAGTGACGCCTTCCCCAGCGGTCTCACCTATTGGTCTCCATGTATAACTGACATAACTGTAACCCGGGCAGGGGCATTCGCTAGTCTTCACCCCAAGACATGGGGAGCATTCCCCACAAATCCGCTCCCGAGAGGTTGAACACCATGGCATTAGCCACTCCTGCCCCCCGAGTCCTTGCTGACTTTGCCACCCGGACAGTGATCACCCAAATTGCACTGGTTGTGGGTGGAGCTGCATTCGTCGGCATTGCCGCCCAGATCGCAATCCCCCTTCCGTTCACCCCCGTTCCACTCACCCTGCAGACTTTCGCGGTCCTTCTGACCGGCGCTGCACTCGGTTCACTCCGTGGCGTGTTGGCGCTCACTGTTTATGCACTTGCCGGTGTAGCCGGTGTGCCCTGGTTCTCCCAGGGCAGCTCCGGTTTCGGTGGGGCATCATTTGGTTACATTCTCGGATTTGTTCTCGCCGCATACATTGTCGGACGACTCGCTGAGCGTGGCGCATCAACAACCGTATTGCGCACTGCCGGACTCATGGTCGTTGGCAACGTGGTGATTTATGCGATTGGTGTGGCATGGCTCAAGGTTTCTCTTGATGCAACCTGGGCAACCGCGGTTTCACTGGGTCTGACCCCGTTCCTCATTGGCGATGCCCTCAAGATCGCCCTCGCGGCCGGGCTCCTGCCATTGTCGTGGAAGGGCTTAGAAAAACTTCGCGCAGATTCAACTAAGAGTCGCTAGGACTTCGTCAACCATGGCAGTGGTGGTAGCCGGGTGCAAGAAAACCAATCTCCCAACGGTTTCGCCCTGCCATTGTGTTGATGTCACGAATGCTATTTGTCTCTGCAACAGATCTTCGGCCCAATTGTCGTAGTCGGTT
>CAITYI010000013.1 GCA_903896585.1 uncultured bacterium | reverse complement strand
TATTGTGGAGCGCCATGCTTTTGTTCGCACCGCTAAAATCACAAAACCAATGAGTAAAACAATCGGATAAAACTTCGCGGCGACCGCAAGGCCAAAGAAGAACCCAGTGAGATAAATTCGATCGCGCGACCACGCTAAGAGCGCCAAGGAAACCAAAGCCACCGGAATCAGATCCCAATTGATGGTGACGCCCAAAATAACGGTAGGTGCAAAAACAATCATGGCGGCCCGCCACGGATTTCCCTTAAACGTGAGTGCCGTAGCAACTACGGTGACAACAAATGGAATAAAGAGCAGAATCACGTTCACGTCAAAGAACGCTCTGAATCCATCTGGATAGAAGCCGATCACCAACCGGGTAAGGCCGGCTGCGAGATACATGAACAATCCGGTCAAAACCGGGTACTCCAAATATGCGCCATTTGAACCCGCTTGCACATACGGGAAAATTCCCTCTGAGAATCCCCGCTCGGCGTACAACGCTGGGATATCTGAGTAGCACAAATGCATGTAGCGCATGGGATCTTGCCAACCATTGACAACACAGCTGTAGTCCAGGAAGTACCCGATGGAATACGTCAGTGCTGCCAAAACAATAAGAGCTTGGATGGGAGGCAGGAGGAGGTAACTCCTAGATGCCAGAGCGCCAATGGAACCCCCGAGACGCTCACTCACAACATAATCATGCCCTACTCGGGCCGACCCTCTCCCACCGTCGGATCTTCGAAGCCGGCCGCCGGATCCGGACCGAATTCATTAGCCGGTTCGGCCGGCAGGGTCGGTTCGGTTGGTGGCGTGGGTTCGGTCGGTAGAAGCGGATCAACCGGCTCCCCCTCAATCAGGTCACCTTCAACCGGATCAGGTCCGGAGCCCATTTCCGCTTCTGGGCCAAACTCGTTGAGCACCTCGGGAACCGGGCAACCAAATGGAATGTCCTCCAAGTCCGCTTCAATGAAATCGGGGCATTCAATGGGCACCAATGCATCCTCAGGCGGTGCCGCAAAATCCACCACCGGTTCATTCTTTAAGGCATCGCGCATGAATGCGGTCCAAATTGCCGCCGGGAATGAACCACCCGTCACGGTCTGTAAACCACCTGTGCCAGACATGGAAATCGGCATTCCACTTGAATCCTCTTTAGCCATCAGAACTGCAGCGGAAAGTTGTGGGGTGTAGCCCGCAAACCAGGCGCTTTTATTGTCATCGGTTGTTCCAGTCTTTGCACCAGCTGGCCGGTCCAATGACAGGGCCGCTTTCCCGGTACCCGAGGTCACCACGCGTTCTAATGCGTAATTCACCGTGTTGGCTACATCGGGACTGAACTCAGTAGTTAACTGTGGATCAAATTCGTATAAAAGACCTTCGTTCGATCCAAGAACTTTAGTGATGAAAGTTGTTTGGGTACGCACTCCCTGGTTGGCAAATGTTGCATATGCACTTGCAATTTCAAGTCCGGAAGGAGAAGCGGTACCTAGGACAAAGGTGAGATCGAGTGCATCTAAATTCATGCCGGGGGTATCAGGTGAGATGCCGGCCTTCATGGCAGCTTCGGCGACACTGCCAACGCCAATGTCCGCTTCCATTTCCACATACGCTGAATTGATGCTCAATTCAGTTGCCTGAAGAAGTGACACGGTTCCAAAGGATTTATTCCCGTAATTATTAAACGTATATCCGTTCACTGTTGAGGGGGAATCTCCACTCCACAGTGAGTTGAGCAGCACACCCTGTTCAAGTCCGGCCGCCAATGCAAATGGTTTGAAAGTTGACCCGGCCTGAGCGAATTGACGAGTCGCATTATTTATTTGATCGTCAATAAAGTTTTTGCCACCGTACATGGCGACAACCTCACCGGTCCCGGGCCGGACGGCGGCCAGGCCAATTCGTAAACCTTCAGTTCCAGAAGTTGGACCGTTGTCACGCACCGCTCGCTGCGCTGCCCGCTGCGCCTTTCGATCGAAACTGGAGTACACCTTCAAGCCACCGCGTTGAATTTCGTCTTGGTCAAATCCTTGAGCCAGCAGTTGTTGTTCCACGGCCGTAAGCAGGAAACCAACCTGCCCACCCAGACGATCTTTTTGTTTAAAGGCAATGATGTCCGGGAATTGAGCTGCCTCAGCTTGTTCTGGCGTGATGCTGCCCATGACTTGCATTGAGTCAATGACATACGTCCATCGGGCCTTCAGAGCGTCAATATTCTCGTCGGCGGACAGTGTTGATGGGGACTTGATGACCGCTGCCAGAACCGCAGCCTGTTCAAAGTTCAGCTCGCTGACCGGTAGGCCGAAGTAGGCGGTGGCTGCCGCTTCAATGCCATTGGCGTTACGCCCGAAATAGATCGTATTGAGATAGTCCTCAAGGATCTGCTCCTTGGAGATCACCGTTTCCAATTTGAATGCAAGCAGTGCTTCGCGAATCTTTCGGTCCCAGGTGCGATCTTGGGTGAGATACGCGATCTTGGCGTATTGCTGGGTGATGGTGGACCCGCCTTGAGTACTGCCGCCGGTCACGTTATTAAATGCCGCTCGGGCAATGCCCAACGGTGAAATACCCCCGTGGTTATAGAAGTCGCGATCTTCGGCGGCGAGCACCGCCAGTTGGACATCCGCGGGGATTTGGGCCAGGGGCACACTGCGTCGCGTTGATTCACCCAGTCGTCCCACTTCGTTTACTCCGTCGGCGTAGTAGACGACGGTTGCTTCACTGGTAGCGAGTTCATTTGGCGTGGGAACCTCGGTGCGGGCCAGCAACACTGCAATGAAGGCGGTACCCAAAGCCACCACCAGAACCACGGTCCAGAGAATGCGACGAAACCAGGTACGGCGCCGTGACGGAAGTTTCTTCGCGGTCACCTGCTTTTTAGCGGCACCTTGCGAGGTGGCTTTCCTTGGTGGCGCCTTCTTAGGCTGGCTACTCACTGGTGTCCAATCGGGGAAGGGGACGGACGGCTTATTTCACGTAAAGTGTTTATCGGGTCTAGTCCAACAGATCAGATGAAGGAATGGACGGCACGGCACGCCGCGGAGTTCCATCGCCCAGGGAAAAAGCCTTGATCAGGTAATTCCACCCACAGTCCAGGCAGACCTCGACCTGGTAGACCCGGAACTCACCAAATTGGCGACACATGGGCCTTAGTTCATCCGATTTTCGGATTCGGCCCGCATATGGGCCTAATTCATCTCCATATACATAGTGCAGTTCTTTGAGGGATTTCTCCCCACAGGCCGGACAGTTCCTTGCGGAATCTTCCCCGTGGAATTTCGCGGCTTTCAGCAGGTAGGGGTCCGGGTCACAAAAATCACTGGTCAGCATTCCTCCGCGGTGGAGGCGATTTACGTCCGCCGCCCGTTGGAGGGCGTAATCCACCACGGATCGTGGGGCCGCCGGGTCAGTTATGGGCTCTGGTGGGGGTAGTGGGCCCCGACGGGGTGCCGATTTGGCTGATTTGGCGGATTCACCTTTAGCTATTCGCCCTCGAACCACCGATCGCCGGATTTGCGCCATGCCGCAAGTTTATCTTCGATCACGTGGGGGTGCTCAAATTAACTGACGCTGGAATTGCCGGTTAATAGTGCGGCGGATATATCGATTTGATATATTGAGATCTATGTCCAGTCGCCGCGATGTTCTGAGCTTTGCCATCTTGGGCGTGCTCGGTGACGGCGAACAGCACGGATATGAACTGCGCAAGCGCTTGACCACGGTGCTTGGACCCTTCCGAGCCCTTTCCTATGGCTCGCTCTACCCAGCCCTCAAACGAATGAATGCCGCCGGTCTCATCGAGGAAACCTCGGTGACACCGGCAATTGATTCGACCGCACCGGCACTTACCGGTCGGCGGGCTCGGGTTGTTTATGCCATCACGGCAGAAGGCAAGGAAGTGTTTTCTGAATGGGCCAATCGGCCCGGACCAGAAGCTTGGGAGGACGAGGGATTCGCCGCACATCTAGCTTTCTTCTCGGCCACCGAAGCCCGCACCCGGCTGCGGATTCTTGAAGGCCGGCGATCCCGCCTGGAAGAACGGGTGGATTCACTGCGCGACTCCCTGACGCGCGGTCGCGAGAAAGTCGATGCCTACACATTGCAACTACAACAGCACGGACTCGAGGGAGCCGAGCGCGAAGTTCGCTGGCTCACCGAACTAATTGACCAGGAAGTAACAAGTACACCACCACACACCACTGCAACATCCAATGAGAGGTAAGACATGAGTGCACAATCCGGCGGAGATATCCGTGTAGCAATTGTTGGCGTTGGTAACTGCGCAGCATCCTTGGTTCAAGGTGTTGAGTATTACAAAAACGCTAAAGAAAATGAGTTTGTCCCCGGGCTCATGCACGTAAAGTTCGGTCCATATCACGTGAACAACGTAAAATTTGTTGTCGCATTTGATGTCGATTCCAAAAAAGTCGGACTAGATCTTTCCGATGCCATTGGCGCATCTGAGAACAACACCATTAAGTTGTGTGACGTTCCTACCACTGGAGTAACCGTTAGTCGTGGTCACACACTTGATGGGCTCGGTAAGTATTACCGCGAGACAATTACCGAATCCGATGCCCCTGAGGCAGATGTAGTGCAGATCCTCAAGGAAAACAAGGTCGATGTAGTGGTGTGCTACCTCCCCGTGGGTTCTGAGGACGCAGCCAAGTTTTACGCACAGTGCGCTATTGACGCTGGTTGCGCTTTTGTTAATGCGCTACCCGTGTTCATTGCCGGTACACCTGAGTGGGCGAAGAAATTCGAAGACGCTGGTCTGCCCATTGTTGGCGATGACATTAAGAGTCAGGTTGGTGCCACAATCACCCACCGCGTTCTGGCTAAACTCTTCGAAGATCGCGGTGTGATTGTTGACCGCACCTATCAACTCAATGTTGGTGGAAACATGGATTTCAAGAACATGTTGGAGCGGGACCGCCTCGAATCAAAGAAGATCTCCAAAACCCAGTCGGTCACTTCGCAACTTTCCCACGATCTCGGTGCTGACAATGTGCACATTGGGCCTTCGGATTACGTTGCCTGGCTCGATGACCGCAAGTGGGCATTTGTTCGGCTCGAGGGTCGCGCATTCGGCGATGTACCCCTCAGCCTGGAGTACAAGCTCGAAGTCTGGGATTCACCCAACAGTGCCGGTGTGATCATTGACGCTGTCCGGGCCGCCAAGGTCGCACTCGATCGCGGAATTGGTGGACCGATTCTCTCGGCTTCCAGTTACTTCATGAAGTCACCACCCGTGCAGTACAACGATTCTGAGGCCCGTCAGGCAGTTGAAGACTTCATCGCTGGGACCATCGAAAGCTAGTATTTTCTGAATCGGTAGCGTCACCCTTGTGGAGGCGCTACCGATTTTTCGTTCGCTGCTGCGGGAGCGCAAATTCCGAGCTCTCTACAGCACCCGACTCGTTGGGCAATTCGGCGACGGCTTCTTCCAAGCTGCGCTAGCAACCTTCGTTCTTTTCTCACCAGAACGTGAACCAAACGCCACAGCGATTGCTGCCGCATTTGCGATCCTGCTGGTTCCTTATTCG
>CAITYI010000012.1 GCA_903896585.1 uncultured bacterium | reverse complement strand
CCGATTTTGATACACAATCAGGGTGACGCCGGCAGCACTTGCAATTTCCATGAGGTCATCGCATTCGGTGGCAGTGAGTGCCATGGGTTTTTCCAGTACTACATGGATACCGCGTGTGAGTGCCTCCTTAGCCCATTGGTAGTGGCTATTGGGGGGAGTGGAAATCACTACAAGGTCGATCAGCCCGGAATCAAGCATCTGGGTTGCGTCAGTGAATGTTGCGCAATCTGGCGCTAGCTCCAATGCCGCGGAAATCCGCTCCGGGTTTGTGTCGCACACGGCGGCTAGGTCTAGCCCCTCGGTCGCTTGGACTGCTTGATTGTGCTCGTGGCCAATGGCGCCATAGGCTAATAAGCCGACTCGGATTGATGGCGTGGCAGTTCCCATGACAGATGAAACTACTCGACAGCAGGCAACTCTGCTCACTGGGAGTTCAGCCAAGAGCAAGTCTCGGGTTCTCCGGTCCACTAGATTGCTCGAATTGCAGTTATGTCCAGGAGAGTCCAAAGAAGGGTAAAGAAGGTGTCTGAAAAATCACTTGCCGGTCGCAATGCGTTAGTCACGGGTGCTTCCAGGGGAATCGGCCGCAGCATTGCAATTTCGCTTTCTGAAAATGGTGCGCACGTGATTCTCGTGGCGCGCAATGCAGAATTGCTCAATGAAGTGAAGGCTGAAATCGAATCGATGGGTGGTTCAGCCCAGGTAATTGCTGCTGATTTAGCCCTAGAAGAGGCCGCGGAACAGATCGCACAGCAGATTGACGTCGATTCCCTAAATGTGCTGGTGAATAACGCCGGAGGCAACTCTTTCATGAGTCCGGTTCAGTCCATGCGGCTTTCTGGGTGGCGTAAAACACTCAATCTCAATCTCGACTCGATTGTCGCTTTGACCCAAGCTTTGATTCCACGATTGGTGAACTCCGGTAATGGCTCTGTGATCAATGTTGCCTCTGTTGCCGGTTTGAACAGCTCCCCGTTCATGTCGCATTATGGAGCGGCCAAGGCGGCACTGATCAGCTTTTCCCGCAGCCTGGCCGTGGAACTAGCCGCACAGGGTGTCCGCGTGAATTCATTGGTTCCCGGGTGGATTGAGACCGATCTCACTGATTTCCTGCGCGATACCAAGGAGGCCGAGGCGGGTGCGCTGGCTCGAGTCCCCATGGCACGGTGGGGGCGCCCCGAGGAGATTGCCGACGCTGCCCTATTCCTAGCCAGTGATTCTTCATCTTTTATGACCGGTCAGGAGTTAATTGTGGATGGTGGCCTCACGGCCATGCCGTAGCCGACACGCTATTCCATATATTTCCTACCAAACTTGCGTAGAATTGATTTGAAACGTAGATTCGCTATATGGAACCGATCAGTATTCTGATTTTCGCCATTGTGGGAGCCGCTGCCCAATTTGTCGATGGACTACTGGGAATGGGCTTTGGAGTCGTCAGCGCCTCCATGCTCACGGTAATTGGTTTTTCCGCCGTTACCGCATCTGCTGGGGTGCACGCGGCAAAAGTAGGAACCACATTCATTTCAGGAGCAAGCCACTGGCATGCCGGGAATGTGGACTGGCGGGTCTTGATCACCGTTGGCGTACCGGGCGCCGTAGGTGCGTTTCTAGGGGCAGTGGTCCTCGTGAACGTGTCCTTGGCTGGTGCTCGCATGTGGATGGCAATTGTGCTGGCCATTCTCGGCGTATTGATCATCATGCGGTACGGATTCGGCAAAAGCCTCATTCCCGCCATGAAAGTACGATCCCGCAATCTGTGGCCAATTGGGCTCATCGGGGGATTTGTCGATGCAACCGGTGGCGGAGGTTGGGGCCCGGTCGCGACACCATCGCTCATGACGGTCACGCGCCACAAACCACATCGGATAGTGGGAACAGTCAGTGCCGCAGAATTCCTCGTTGCGGTTTCAGCGTCCTTGGGATTTATCTTTGGAGCGGCGTATGCCGATATTCCATGGTTCGCCGTATTGGGGCTATTCCTGGGTGGCGCGATCACCGCACCCATCGCCGCCCGGTTAGCGCACCGAGCACCCACCAAGCCATTGGGTGTAGCCGTTGGGGCAATGGTGATAGTCGCCAACATCGTGGTAATTGTGAGTGTGTTGGGGCTCCCGGGCCTGGTCGGTCTCGCTGCGGTCATCGCGGTGATTGTTCCGGTGGTGGTACTCGAGATGCGAATTTTGAGGGACATGAAAAAGGCTCGAGTAAAAACACCGGTCTCGTGAATTCCCGCCCGAAAGTAAGTACCACCCTGCAATGTCGCAATTGCGTTTAATCGGCCACGTATTTTCTGAACCGGAAGGCAAAAACAATTTAGCAGGTACACAATGGAGTCACGTAGAGAAACAACTGGAAAGGGCCTGCCATGAGCGCAAACGAAACCAGTCGACTTACTCGTGCTGAAGCTAAGCACAAGCCGCATCGAAGTGAGGATCGATTCTTTGCGGCCCGCCACGATGCTAAAGCTCAATGCGAAACTCTCAGAGCCACAATCCGAAAATCGGGAATCCACACGGTGATGCGTGATGAACTCCTCGTGGCTGTTGATCGAGCCGAAAGCTTGGTGAAATCAGTGGAACCCACCCAGTCACATCCGGGCGCAGAGATTCGGCAGCTATCCAAGGAAATTGGTCACCTGATGTTGGCAGAACAATGGGTGGCCGCTGCTGATCGAGTTCTGGGTCGGCTCAATGGCCATGGGCCGACCAATCTTCGACAGCAACTTCTAGAAGCGCAGGAGGCGGTCATGTGGTGCGTGCGGGCACATGAATGGAATGGTCAGTTAACTGCAGCCGGGACGCAATTACAGGAAGTCGTTGGGCAAGCCGAAGTCCACGCTTCTCGAATCGCCTGAGTGACAGGTGTTAAGTGTTCATTGTTAAGTGAATAGATCTACCGACGAGAGGCGGCTGCGGGAACTTTTCCAGCAGCCTTTCTCAATTTTGATGATTCCTCGAGTTCATCGGCCATAAATTCTCGTAGTAGATCGATCGCCTTAAGTACTTTCTTACTTCGCAATGAGTAATAGGAGTTCAAACCGTCGCGCTCAACGTTAACAATTCCGCGATCGCGTAAGACTGCCAAGTGCTGACTGGTATTGGACTGGCTCAAGTCCAAGGCAAGTGCCAAATCATTTACGGACATGGGGCCGCCGCGCAATTCGGTAATGATGAGAAGCCGTTTGGGATCGGCAATAGCTTTGCACAAGCGAGCGTGAAGCTCGTGTATTTCAATTTGTAATTCCCGGTTCACAGGTCACACGCTACCCAACAGTGGTGGAAGCTGCACACTGGTTCTTTCCGATCTCCAGAAACTCGATTTCATCGGCACTCACCTGCTTGCCAGCATTCACCGCCCGAATGGTGTCGTAGGTATCAGGAGCTGCGGGAAGGGATGTGACTATTTCATTGACGAATTTCGCCATGTCTGCTTCGTTCATCAGGGTGGATTGGAAAATTGTGGCCAGATCTGTCTTTACGAGTCCATCGGAACTTACTTCAGCCTCGCTTGACCAGTGTGCTGGGAGCACCATGGTTGCCGGATCTAAAGGCTGAAGGCGATCATGAACGGTGTGATACAGCTCCTTTGCTAATTCATCGGCTTTGCCGGTGAGATCAGGACGCCCCACCCCTCGAACAAAAACGGTGTCACCGGTGAGGAGGAAAACCCCAGGGAGGTGAAGGCAGGTGGTACCGGGAGTGTGCCCTGGCATTTTGATGGCAAATGAGTGCACCTTGGCGGTTCCCAGATCAAGTTCCTCGCCGTCAGTGAGGGGTTCATTGGGCCACGGCACCTTAGGGCCAGCGTCTTCAACAGGCAGGTGGTACTTGGCGTGATTGCGCTCAGCTAATTCCGGGCCACCCGAAATGTGATCGGCGTGG
>CAITYI010000011.1 GCA_903896585.1 uncultured bacterium | reverse complement strand
CGCTGGCATCAGCAGACGCGGGCCGCTCGGTGAACTGCATGACATGTCCGGGCCAAATGGTGAACCCGCTGCCCTGTTTGGGTTCGCCCGCGCTGCATCCATGCATTCAAATATTGAGACGGATATTCGCGAACAACTTATCCGCATGTTTGGCTCGCAGGCCGCGGAACCAGTCGAGATTCTCATTCAGGATTGGAGCCTGGAGCAGTGGACAACACCACCAAGCACCGGCGGACTTCCCGATTACGCAATGTTCGGCCACCCGGTGTATCAGCAATCCGCACTGCAGGGCCGATTGCACTGGTCGTCCACTGAAACCGCACGCACTTACGCAGGTCACATTGAAGGCGCATTAGAAGCGGCCGAGCGAACCGTTGGTTCGATCCTGGGTTATCGCACATAGAAGTAGACGAGCCTCCGGTCAGGATTGAACTGACGACCTACCGCTTACCAGGCGGTAGGTCCACTCAACCGTTATTGAATTGCGTGTTGCGCAATGTGGTACACTCAGCTAGTGATCAAGTCCTTTAAGCACAAAGGCTTGCGCACTTTGTTTGAATCAGGAAAGGCATCTGGGGTGCAGCCGTCTCATGCTCGGCGGCTTCGTATCCAGTTGGCTGCTCTTGACACAGCTCAGGAGATTGCGGACATGGATCTCCCGGGCTACCGGCTCCACCCCCTGAAGGGTGGAAACGTTGGGCGGTGGTCAATCACCGTCAGCGGAAATTGGAGATTGACATTCGAATTTCGTGACGGAAATGCGTATGTCTTGGATTATGAGGACTACCACTGATGACTGAACTTAAGCCCATGCATAACCCGCCCCACCCCGGTGAGTTCATCGCTGCGGTCTACCTCGAACCATTCGGGGTTAGCGGCAGGGAACTGGCCCAGAAACTAGATGTCGCTGCCTCGACCCTGAGTCGGATCCTTTCCGGCATAAGCCGAGTTACACCCGAGATGGCACTCCGTCTTTCCAAGTCACTTGGGCGTTCCCCGGAGAGTTGGCTGGCCATGCAGGATGCGCACGATCTTTGGCAGGCGCGAAAGCAGGTGGACCTTCGCCGAGTCACTCGCCTGAAGCTCGCCTCGGTATAGCTAAGAGACTTAGTGGAGCCTCCGGTCAGGATTGAACTGACGACCTACCGCTTACAAGGCGGTTGCTCTACCACTGAGCTACAGAGGCTTGTTCTGAGCAAGCTCAAGAACGAACACAACATTACTGGGCGTCTGTGCGCCATGGTATTTCGGTCTGGGGACTACTAAAAGTCGATAAGGGAGGTGCGGCGGTTGGGCTGAGGCCTGATTGGCTGGGCGGGTAAAGCGAACTCGGGCTATCTCTTCACTGTCACGTTCGTCGGGTTGTTGTTGGATCTGTTGGTCTGATGCCCATGGCCAGGAAATCCAACTGCCAGAGCATTTGAAATGTATCGATCGCAATGGCGAAAAGTTGAGTTTCATCAAGATGCGGGAACTGTGCATCTTTGAACACGGTCTGGACAATTGATGAAATGGCTGTGTGACCATCTGCGCGGGACACCAAGGCCACTTGAACGGGATCCAGATGTAGTTCCCAGTTATATCGGTGGATCATGTGGTGCTCTAGGCGACATGCGTGCCGCAGTGATGGCATGTATTCGTTGACACGATTGGATGAAAAATCGATAGTAAATGAACTCGCAGGGCGCTCAGGGTGACATGCCAGAAAATAGTGACATGCATTGTGCGGGTTGAGTCTTTCCATGATCGACCATTGCTGATCTTTCGGGAGATCAGCAACGGATGCAAGGAATGCGCTCGTAGCGTTCCGCGGTGCGTAATATGGCGCTTTCAAGAAAATGTCTTGAAAAACTAAGCCGGCTGACGCCACGAGTTCCTGACATTCATCAATCGTGAAAGTTCGTTCGCGACCGTGCAAAAAGGTATCGACCAATCCAGCGTCATCGGCAAGATCGGAAGCGATGTTGAGGTAGGTCGCAAGTGGGTGACCCGGATCAAGTTGAGCAATTGCATCCCGAACCAATGCGATGGAGGGTTCATCTTGAGCTAAGCCCATGTCCCGAAATGTTGACTGCATCATCTGCACACCAAGGCGACCATATGTGGCGTACAGCATCACGGCGAGGACGCCATCAGTCCTCAAACATGCGGCAAGGGCACGCAACCCTTCGTCAGGATCTGCCATGTGGTGCAAGACGCCCGTGGAGATGATGAGATCGAAGTCCCGACCAAGTTCCCCAGCCCGTTCGATTGGTAGTCGGTGGAGTTCCAGATTCTCGAGGTTATGGGTTGTAGCCAAATGTCGGTGGTGTGCCAGGGAGGCATCGCTGACATCGATTGCAACCACGCGAGCCATTGGGTTTGTGTAGGCGATTACCGCGGCCTGATTTGTGCCGCACCCAGCCACCAAGATTTCCAGACCATGTTGATAGCCACGGTGTTGGTAGTCACGGTCAGGCCAAAAAAGCGGATAGGAATGACTGGGATCGAACCACTGCCAATTGCTTTGTAACCAGGTCGGGATATCAAAGATTGGCGCGGGGTACATCCACTGCTCGTACTGTTGGGAAACAATGTCACCCAGCGGGTCCAGCTCCACGCCTCCTCCGTTCTTGGGGTTGGTGTTTCGTTGTTACCCTTAACTTAATGGTTTGAGAAGCGCATTCAAGAAGTTCAATCGGGAGAGGCCATCTATGACGTCGCATCGCACCCGCGGAATCACCGCAGCCCTGGGAGCCTCCGCGCTCGTAAGCGCTGCACTTGCAGGAGTACCTACGGCTGCCAGTGCCACTACTCCTTCAACTTCGAGGGCGTTATCCGCTACTCAGGAGTCAGCATGCGTGAACAAAGCCATGAACTTGGCGGCGCCACTGGTGAAGTCTCGGAAAAAACCTGGTTCGGCACGCGAACGAGGCGTGAATAACGTTATCGAGCAAATTCGTGAGCAATCCGACGATTGCATCAATATTCTTTTTCGCGATGGCACCGCCGAGCAACCGGACGCCGGATTGCTGATCGGTAACGGATTCTCCTTTAGCGAGGCTACCTGCACTCTCGGTCAGGTGTGTGACGGTGGCGACGCTGGAATCCTCCGTGGTAACGGCGGTAACGGCGCTAACGGTGGTGACGGTGGTGATGCAGGTTGGTACGGCGGCCGCGCAGGTGAGGGTGGCGATGGCGCCGAAAATTGCTCCCAGGACACCTGCAACGGTGGCGATGGTGGTCGAGCAGGACGCATCGGTGCTGGGGGTAACGGCGGTAACGGTAGCGTCGGTGGCAACGGTGGCAACGGCGGCAACGGCGGATTACTCGTGGGCCATGGTGGTCATGGTGGTAACGGTGGTAACGGCGACGCTGGAACTTCCGCACCTTCACCGCTCGTCCGCAATGACGCAAGCGCCTCCGTCCATGGGGGTAACGGTGGTAACGGTGGCGCCGCCGGGTTATTCAGTGGACATGGTGGTAACGGTGGTAACGGTGGTAACGGTGGTAACGGTGGTGCCGGAAGCCAAGACGTGGGCGGAACTTGCACCAGCGGCGCCTGCGGCACCAGCGGCAACGGCGGCAACGGCGGCAACGGCGGCAACGGCGGCAACGGCGGCAACGGCGGATCGAGTTCCAGTTCTGGACTTGCAGGTCTTGGCGGTAGTGGCGGTAACGGTGGTGACACCGGACAACTCACGGGCAGTGGTGGTCTTGGCGGTAGTGGCGGTAGTGGCGGTATCGGTGGTGACGGTGGTGACGGTGGTGTTGGGGCTGGCGGTAACGGAGGCACCGGCGGATCAGTCGCGGGCAATGCTGGTAACGGCGGCACCGGTGGCGATGGAACCGACGGCTAGGTCATCGAATCAGGCAGTACCGCTGATCGGACCGGGGTGGAAGGGGGACTGCCTCAGATGCGCCGGCCACTTCAAGTTCGGGCAAGCCTCTCACCACTGCCAGTGTCTCCTTCGAGGTTGCCGCTTCGCCCTGAGTCGCCTTTCACAGATATCGCCCGTTTCTTTCGTGCTTGATGTCATTCATGATTTGCTCCCATGGCGAGTACTTGCACCGTTCGCTGTACCCGCAGCGCGGCACATCATGACTCTTCGTTCTGATGATGACGCTTACGGTCGAAAGTTGAACGCAATAGCCCAGCGTTATGTTGTGTTGGCTGGTGGACGTGCTTGTGACACGGTGGTTCTGATCTCGCTTTAGTCTCAACGGGGGGTGGAATTCACTGATGTGATGGTCGCTGAAACTGTCACCCGTCAGTTGCGAACCATGCCGGACCTTGCCTGAAGGGAAATGCGCCAAACTCTTGGAGCAACAGCCAGACTTCTGAATCCTCCGTTTATTTCACCCTTATGCCCGTGAAGTAGCTCTGATAAGGGCAGAGTGAAATGTTGTCTCTCTGAGGGGAAGTGACGCCACGCACTCTGGCACCTATGAAGTAAAGGCTAGACACATCTTTTACAAGACGGTTGCTCTACCACTGAGCTACAGAGGCGAAATAACGCAAAGGTGAGCACACCCATTCATGGGTGCACCCTTCGATCGACGGTGGTCGGATCTATGGCCAAGCACCTAAAGTATAAGATGGACTTATGAGCCTATTGGGTTGCGCTGAAGCCGCTAAAGAGGCAGAGTCCGTGGCTCGATTGCGCAGGGCGGTTGCCATTAGGGCTCTGATCGCACTGGGTAATACCCAGCAATCAGTGGCTGACTCCATGGGTATTAGTCAACCCGCTGTCAGTCAATTACTAAAGAGTTCACACCGCATTGAAGAACTCAACTCCCAGGAAGCAATGAATGTTGCCTCTCCCATTGTGAAGGAAGTTGCTCACGCACTGGGATTCAGCGATATTGCCGTATTTGGATCAGTTGCTCGAGGAACGGCTCATAAAGAATCTGACGTGGATTTCCTGGTTCAACCACCGCGCGGGGCCCAGATCCGAGATCTCGTGGAATTTCGTAATCTCTTAGGAGAGGTCTTAGGCCGTGAAGTCGACGTCATTACCTATGGTGCACTTAAGCCGGAGTTGGACTCTGATATTCGTCGCGAAGCAGTACTTTTGTGATGGATCGACGGCTTGCTAAAGAACTGATGCACTTGCAGGATTGGTTGGATCTCGCGTCCGAGATCGTTGCATCGGGAAAGGCTTAATATCTTGCTGACCCGTTGCTTCAGGAAGCGGGTGACTCCCTCATGATGAAAATTGTTGAGCTTGCGCGGCGCATGACCCAGAAAGGAATTGAGCCACCGAAATCCGTAGCGTGGGCAGCTGCCGTGGCGAATCGAAATTGGGTAATTCATCAATACGATGAAATCGATCGCGAAGTCACATGGAACACGTTGAGCATTTCAGTCCTAAAGTGGAGAGTGCTCTTCGATTCGGAATTTGCTGCTGCTCGTGATTTCCTAAATGAGAATTGAGGAATCTTTATGTTCACTGCGAGATACGAAAAGCACGGACCTGCCTCCGAGGTGTTCATTCTCGGTGATGTTGAAACCCCAAACCCTGGTGCCGGGCAGGTGAGAGTGAAGATTGCTTTTTCCGGAATCAACCCGACAGACGTCAAGAGTCGTGCCGGTGCGGTGGCTTCGGTGATCAATGAATTTCAGATTCCGCATCATGACGGTGCCGGAGTGATAGACGCAGTCGGTGATGGTGTTGATCCGACTCGCATTGGTGAACGCGTGTGGCTAATGCTCGCAGCCAAAGGAAGTAGATACGGAACCGCGGCCGAATACTGCATTGTCGATTCCGATTATGTGCGGGCTCTTCCGACAGCGGCGGCCTTCGAGCCAAGAACGGCAACTCTGATGCCATTTCGGGATTCTTGAGTCTGTCCTCCCTACTAGACATTCTCGATCCAGTTTCCGGCATCCCCCACTCGGGCATACTGATCTGCGGACAACACGGTCTTGGCGAAGACTGACAATAATGAAGACTGCCAATATTAATGTGTCAACACAACCTTGGAGCGATATGTGAGTGAGATTGACGTCGAATGCGTGGTCATAGGTGGAGGCATCGCTGGTCTCACTGCGGCCTATCGGCTTCGTGAGCACTCCGTCGTGGTTCTGGAAGGGAGTGACCGGTTGGGCGGGCGGGTGCAATCCCAGAGCAGGGGCGATTACTGGGTAAACCTTGGTGCCATGTTTGTTGCTCCTGAAGGTCCGCTTGCCGAACTTGCCCATCTCCCCGGTGTTGACCTCAATCACTTGACTGGCAAGGCGATTCTGGATATTAAGGGTCGGAAACTGCGCGCGAACTCGCCTTTCGATCTGATGGTCAAGGCTCCGATGCCCGTCTCGGCACGGGCTTCGCTGGCGAGGTTCAGTTTGCGACTTGGCCGTGATTCTAAACGTATGCACAAGAAGGGGACCGAGGGACGCGCGTACACGGATCTACTCGACTCACGTTCTGCGGCTGACGTGTTCGGTGTGTCCGGCGACGCTCGCTCGATCGTCGACGCACTCTCACGTAGTTGGACATCGGCGGAGCTGGACGAGATATCAGGTGCTCATGGCACGGCATACTTTTACCTCTCAATGGGCAAGGGAAGTCACATCGACGACCTGACATTCCCCACAGGTGGGAGCGAGAGTGTCATACATGCCACCGCTGCCGCTCTGGGATCGAACGTCGCGGTACAGACGGAGGCCATCGTCCGGAGTCTTCGCTCCGAGAACGGGATCGTCCACGTCGAGTACGAACTGGAGGGGCGGAGCGTCACCGTGAGAGCTAAGCAAGCGGTCGTCGCGACACAGGCTTTTGCGGCACGTGAGTTACTCAGCGGCATGCCACCCGAGTACATCGATGCGCTTGCGGCGGTGAAGTATGGGTCCTTCCTGTGTGGGGGCATCTTCACCAACGAGTCCGGACCGCAGGTCTGGGACGACTACTCATTCATCACGACACCGGGACGTCGCTTAGAAGCGATCTTTAACCCGGTGTCGGTCATGAGGAAAGGTCCTGACCGGCGCCCGGGTGGATCGTTGTCGTTCTACGCAGGGGGAAATACTGCGCGCCACTTGATGGATGCCACCGATGAGGAGCTCATCGCCACCTGGGTGCCCGAAGTGGCTGAGGTTCTGGGGTGCTCGACTGACATCTTCGAGTCGCATGTGTTTCAGCGCTGGCCACAGGCAGTGCCGTACTGGTCTCCGGGTAGCCGGTCATCGGCTCGCGTTTTGCGCAAGAGCCCTACCGACACTATTCATTTGGCTGGGGATTATCTCGGTTACCCGGGCATGCCGACTGCTTCTTTGGCCGGACACAACGCAGGTAACTCCGTCCTCACGCGACTCAGCGCGTAGGCGACACAGGTAAGGGAGCGACACATGTTAACGACGAATGACGACAACATCCCCGAGGCGCTGTGCCTCATCGACGGTCAGTGGATCGCAGGCGAAGGACCGTGCAAAGAGACGATCAGCCCGTCAACTGGTAAGCCGGTCAGCAAAGTGCACTATGCATCCGCAGCTCAGGTCGATGCAGCGGTCAAGGCCGCCGAGCGAGCACAACTGGAATGGGCTAAGCGTCCGATGGCGGAGCGCGCCGACATTTTGATTCGCGCGGTCGATGCGATTGTGCCGCATGTCGAGGAGTTGTCCGTGTGGGTCTCGCGCGAGATGGGCAAGACCATCAATGAGTCCCGTTATGAAATGGGACCCCTGACGGTAGACGTGAGCAAGGCTGCTGTGGAGGATGCCCGACGTTTCGGCGGGTCCGCGCCTCCCCCGTACGACGCTGCGCATACGACCCGACGCGTGATGACCGTCTATGAACCCATCGGCGTGGCCGGCCTCATCTCCCCGTGGAATTTTCCTGTCGACATGCTCGTGGGCTGCGTCGCTGCGTTGGTAGTGGGGAATGCCGTCGTCTGGAAACCCAGCGAATGGGCACCCTTATCTCCCCAGTTGGCGGCCAGGATCTTCGCCGAAGCAGGTCTACCTGCGGGCATCTTCAACCTCGTGTATGGAGGTCCGGAAATCGGCGAGGCATTGGTCACCCACCCGGGGGTTGGCGTCATTGGCTTCATCGGGAGCACGGCGGTTGGTGAACAGATCACGCGTGCGGCCGGTGTTAAACGCCTGCTGCTCGAGCTGGGCGGCAACGGGCCGATGGTGGTCCTTGACGACGCTGACATAGATGCGGCTGTGCAGTCTGCAGTGGAGTCATGCTTCTACATGGCAGGGCAGGTGTGCACGGCCGCGGAGCGTCTGATCGTTCATGAGGCCATCCATGACGAGTTCGTCAGCAAACTTGTGGAGCGCACCAAGGCCCTGCGCATGGGCGATCCCATGGATGACCTGACCGAGATGGGCCCCATCTCGGAGGAGCGGATCATGGCCAAGATTGAGCGCCACGTCGAGGATGCGCGCGCTCAGGGCGCAACCATCGAGGTCGGTGGGCGCCGTGACGGGATGTACTACGAGGCAACGGTGCTCACCGGCGTGCGACCCGGCATGCAGATCGCCGACGAGGAAACCTTCGGACCCGTCGCTCCCATTATCAAGGTGGCCAGCGCTGCTGAGGCGCTCGCGATCGCCAACGACTCACCGTACGGCCTGTCAATGGCAGTGTGGACTTCGTCTTTGAAGACCGCATTCGAGATGGCCGAGGGTTTGCAGGCGGGAGCGGTTGCCGTCAACGGCGGCACGAACGACTGGGAGATCAACGGTCCGTTCGGCGGCTACAAAAAGAGCGGGATCGGGCGAGAACTGGGTGAGGACAGTCTGCGGGCTTTCACAAACGCCAAGACGATCAGTTTCAACACCCTTTAACAACGGTGACCGGTTTCTTATGTAGGTGAGGTCAACCGCTTCGTCGGTGCGGCTTCGGTGACCATATCTGAATGGAGAACAGTGCGAGTATTTCGAAGCAGTGAGGACCTAGCCTCCGCAGTGGGAGAGCACCTCGGGTATAGCCCCTGGATTGAGATGCCGCAGGCGCGCATCAACCAGTTCGCCGAGGCCACCGGCGATCACCAGTGGATCCACGTAGATCCTGAGAAGGCTCTGACGGGACCTTTCGGCAGCACTATCGCGCACGGTTTCCTCGTCCTTTCCTTAATTCCTTCCATGCTGTGGGACATCTTCACCATCGAGGGAGCCGCGATGCAGATGAACTACGGATGTGATCGAGTCCGCTTCACCTCACCGGTCCCAGTCGGCGCTTACCTGCGGGCAAGTGCTCAGATCGAGTCCGTCCAGCACACTGCACACGGCATCACGGTGCTGACGCGGGCTATCGTCGAACGGCAAGATCGGGAACAGCCTGCCTGCATAGCGGACCTCATCGCTCTTATCGTCTTCGAATCCTAAAACAGGTCGTCCTGATAAATCGCTCATGTGAAATTGGGAAAGCGCAGTGACAAACATCGCAGAAGATACGCCCGATGATCTGCGCCGATTCATGTCACCGGCCTAAGTGCAGCTGCATGGGACGCGGAAGCAGCACCTTCGAATCGTGTTACCAATTCGAATCCCATCGAGTAGGGCTAGTTTGGAAATCGGTGTGATCCCCCATGTGGGCGTAGAAGTGTTTTGGATTACGAAATTGGTGTGCTGGCTGGGCTTGACTGTGTTCTACCAAATCGGTGACCACAGATGGAGGCCCAATGAAACTCTCGAGACCCTTCCTCGCTGCTGCAAGCGCGGGGATAGCCATAGTCCTGCTTAGTTCCTGTAGTGGAGACAGTGGAAGCAGTGAAAGTTCGCCAGCAGGCGACGCTTCCTCAAGCTCCGAGGCCGCCGCAGCGTCGGAAGAGCCAGCGGCTGCCGCCCCCTCCGCCTCGGACATCCCGGCTTCAGCTCAGGCCAACATCGACGCAGCGATCCCAGGCACGTACACACTTCCTGAAACCTCGGGCGCGATAACTGCAGCCAAGAAAGTCACCGGAATTGTGTTTGGCAACCAGTCGCAATCGGGACCGATCTTCACCGACACCTTTAAAGCCGCAGGCGCTGCGGCCGGGTGGACGGTCAATGTCGTCGACGGTGAATTCAGCACCGATGTGTATTTGAGCGCAATTCGGCAAGCAATTGCCGAAAAGGTAGACGGAATCGTGCTGTTCGTCATTGACTGTGCCGCGGTCAAAGCCGGTGTGGAAGAGGCCCAGGCCGCAGGCATTCCCGTCATCTATGTGGAGGGCTACGACTGCGACTCCGACGGGCAAGGACAGGCAACCGGATATCCCCTTGGCCTTTACAACAGTCTGACAGAGCAGGGCGTCGACTACGTGAAGTTCCTCGAAGCAACAGGTCAACTACAGGCCGATGCGATGATCACCGCTCTCGATGCGAAGGTCGAGGCCCTCGCCGTCAACTACCCGGAAACGTACGCGACGGTGTCAATAACCGATGGCTTCGTGAACGAGATGCAGGTCTGTACCACCTGCACGGCCACGGTATTTGATTCGGTCTATGCGGACTGGGGTAATGCTCTGCAGACCAAGATCAGTACGGAGCTGCTCAAGAACCAATCCATTAACGCCATCATGGGCAACTACGACGATCCAGTCCTAAACGGTATCGCTGCGGCGGCCGAAGCATCTGGTCGCGACATCTATGTCACTGGCGATGCAGGCTACCCAGCCATGGTTGAGTTGATCCGCCAGGGAAAGGCCGACATGACGATCGGCTATGACGGTGCGATGGAGTCGTGGGCCGCGATTGAGCGCCTGAACCGAATCTTCAATGGTGACACGAAGATGTTCAACACCGGTATAGGACTCCAACTGATAGATGCGGAGCACAATCTGCCGGCTGAAGGTGCGCTATACGTCGCTCCCGTGGACTACATCGCGGCGTACACGGCCGCATGGGGTGCATCCTGATCGAAGGGGAGCGCGTCGAGGTGCAAGGCAATGCCTTGCACCTCGACGGCATCTCCAAGGCCTTCGGCCCCACGCGCGCGCTGGTGGACGTGAGCCTCACGGTCGCACAAGGAGAGGTGCACGGCCTTGTGGGCGGAAACGGGTCTGGCAAGTCCACCCTGATAAAGATCGTGTCGGGCGTGGTCAGGCCCGACTCTGGAACTATCCGCATTGGTGAGACGGCCCTCTCGGGCGTGCTCGGTTCGCGCCCTGACGAGGCCCGCAATGCTGGACTCAGAGTGGTCCACCAAAAGTCGTCCGTGTTCCCAGACCTATCGGTCGCAGAGAACCTCGCGCTCGGCTCTGAATTCCCTCGCCGCCGGTTTGGTGCCATCGATTGGCGGGCTCAGCGGGTTAAGGCTTCCGAGGTGCTCGAGCGCTTCGGCATCGATGCCCAGCCAGCCGACCAGGTCCAGCGGTTGCGGCCCGCGACCCGAGCGATGGTGGCGATCGCTCGGGCGCTTCAGGATCTAGGCGACGACAATCCCGGAACCTTAGTGCTGGACGAACCCACGGCGTCGCTTCCACCCTCCGAGGTGCACGTTGTCCTCGACGCCATGCGCCGCTACGCCGCAGATGGCCACGCAGTGGTCTTCGTCAGTCATCGGCTCGATGAAGTCCTGTCGGCCACCGACCGCCTCACCGTCCTTAAAGATGGCGTGAAGGTCGCTGAACTCAGCACGGCTGACACCGATCACGACCAGTTGGCAGACCTGATCGCGGGCCGACACGTGGCGAGCACCCGAGTCACGGATCACGTGCGACTGGCCGGCGACGGCGGGCCAGGGCTGTTGGTGCGGGGCCTGTCGGGGGGAGGACTCAAGCACGCATCGTTCACAGTGGAGCGAGGAGAAATCGTGGGTGTCGCCGGCCTGCTCGGCTCGGGCCGATCATCGCTGCTGCGCATCCTCTTCGGTGTCACCGAGCGCTCCGCGGGGACCGTCACCCTGCTCGGTCGTCAGTTGACTCCGCGCAAGCCCATCGAGGCCATGCGGGCGGGGGTCGCCTATGTTCCGGAGGACCGGACGAGTGAGGCGGTCTTTTCTGAACTCTCGCTCGTGGAGAACCTCTCCATTGCCGGTCAGGAGCGGTACTGGCGACGCGGCCTGCTTCGCAAGCGCCGTGAGTTGCGCGATTCACTCACGCTGATTGACGCCTTCGGCATCAAGTGTGAGTCCCCGTCAGCGTCGATAGCCCAACTGTCCGGCGGAAACCAGCAGAAGGCAATCCTCGCTCGATGGATGCGTCGCGAACCGAGTCTGCTCCTACTTGACGAACCCACGCACGGGGTTGATGTCGGTGCCCGCGAAGACATTTACGGACTGGTGCGGCAGGCGGCCGAACGTGGCACGTGTGTACTGGTGGTGTCCTCCGATGCGGAGGAGTTGGAGTTGCTTTGCGACCGGCTTGTCGTCTTGCGGGACGGTGTCACAGTTGACTCAATCGGCGTAGGCGACCGGTCCGATGGTCGTCTTGAAAAGATCGTGTAGGGAGCCCTTTCATGTCATTAGACAGCAACGTTTCCGCAGAATCCACTGAACCCACTGCGCAGCGGATCACTGCCCGCGGAGGTCGGATTCTTCGATTTGTGGAGGCTTACGCACTCCTCATCGCCATGTTCGCGGTGATCGCATTCTTCTCGCTGTGGCCAACAACAGCGGAGGTCTATCCGACGATGGCCAACTTCCAGATAATCATCGCTGGACAGTCCGTTCTTGCAGTTGTTGCGGTGGGAGCTTTGATGCCCCTCATCTGCAACGAATGGGATCTCTCCGTCGGAGCGAGTGCGACGCTGTCCGCGGTGGTCGCGGCGAGTTTGCTCTCATCCTCGATCACAGTTCCCTTCGCACTCGCCATCGGTTTGGCGACGGGGGTAGTCGTTGGCCTTGTCAATGGTTTTCTCGTGAACTTCCTCGGCACCAATGCGGTCATCACCACGCTTGGAACCACGGCGGTCATTGTCGGGGTCGTCAACCAAGTCACTGGTGGTTCGACTCAGGTAAGTAATATCCCCACCTTTCTCACTGAATTCGGGTCCGGGACGTGGTTGGGCATTCCCCGCCTCTTCTTCGTGGTGATCCTGGTCGCCACTGCTGGTCACTACCTCCTGGAATACACACCGACGGGTAGGCACTTCTACGCGATCGGTTCCAACCGCAACGCCGCGGTCCTGATCGGTGTCAACATCCGCAAGACAATTGGCATTGCTTTTTTGATCGCCGGCGTGCTCGCTGGCCTGGCCGGACTTATGCAAGTGGCTCGATCAGGTGCGGCGGACCCGCGGCTGGGAGACTCGCTGACGCTCCAGGCACTGGCGGCTGCATTCCTCAGCGCGGCGGCAATTAAGCCTGGCCGTTACAACGTCCCTGGCATGCTGGTGGCCCTCTTCTTACTGGCGTTTATTAACAGCGGTCTCACCATCGCAGGTGTCCCTCCCTATGTCTCCCAGTATGTGAATGGGATCGCACTCATCTCGGGAGTGGGCCTGGCGGTCAATCTGGGTCGCAAGCGCGAAGTGGTTTAAGCGGTCGGGTCGGATAAGTATTCGCGTTCACATCTCAGTCGATGGCGCGGTAGCCCACGATCCGCAGGGCAATCTCGATCATCCCGTCTAGCACCTCTTCATCGGAGTGACGGCCGGTGGGACTGAACCAGGTAAACACGTACTCACACGACGTCTCGATGGTGGTTTCGGCGAGGGTTGGGTCCGACACCTCGAAGGTACCTTCGGCTATGCCCTGCCGAACTATGTTGCGTAGAACCCGGTGGATCTCGCGCCTACCTTCACGCAGGCGAGGCGCATCAGAGGCCGGAAGGTCGGCGGCCAGAATCCAGTATCCATGCACGACGCCCTCGCGGGCGACATTGAGCTGCATGCCCACGTATGCCCGAACATAGGCAGAGAGCAACTCGACCGCAGTTCCCGTTTCCGGAATTCCCTGGATCAGGACTTCCAAGCCGGTTCGCTGAGCTCGGTCGAGCACTTCGACCAACAGCGCCTGCTTGGATGGAAAGTGCCAATAGAGATTGGGGGTTGTCATCTTCGCGGCCTCGGCGATGCTGGCCACGGAGGTGGCGGAGAATCCGTTCGCATAAAACAATTCTTGGGCGGCGGCAAGGATGCGCTCGCGGGCATCAGGCAGGTCAGAGTGGCTGGCTTCGGCAGTAAGTCGTCTGGATTTGCGCGCCGGCATCGCCGGCGGCAGATTGTGCGTCTGGGACACTTGGCTGCTCCTGGGGAAAATGACACTGCCTGAGTTCATGAGGTTACCGGGTGGCAAGGTGTTTCGGTCAATGCCTCTCTTTCGACACCCACGTGGGTTATTCCTAACCCTGACGCAACCGAGGTCCGGAATGTTGTCGGAGGCTGATTTTAGGAGAGTCTCTCGATGACCATTGCCATTCCCTGACCGCCACCGACGCACATGGTCTCCAGGCCGAACTGCTTGTCATGGAAGCGCAGCGAGTTGACGAGAGTACTCGTGATGCGAGCCCCGGTCATACCGAATGGGTGGCCTACGGCGATTGCGCCGCCATTCACGTTGAGGCGGTCGATGTCGATCCCGAGTTCCCACGCCGAGGCGAGCACCTGCGCAGCGAATGCCTCGTTGATCTCCACGAGGTCGATGTCACCGATGGTCAAACTTGCACGATCTAGTGCCTGCTGGGTGGCGGCGACGGGTCCAAGTCCCATGATCTCCGGCGAGATTGCACTCACCCCGGTAGAGACGATGCGGGCGAGAGGCGTAATGCCAAGTTCGGCCGCGCGAGTATCGGACATGATCACCACTGCTGCGGCACCATCATTCAGTGGACAGCAGTTGGCGGCGGTGACGGTACCGTCCGGGCGAAAGGCTGGGGCCAACTCGCCCACGCGATCAAGGGTCACACCTGGCCGCGGCCCGTCATCGCTTGTCACCACGGTGCCATCCGTGAGCGTGACGGGCACGATGTCCGTGGACCAAAACCCGTTCGCGATGGCCGCCTCTGCGAGGTTCTGGCTCCGCACGCCGAACACGTCTTGGTCGTGCCGGGTCACATTGCGGATCTGCGCGACATTCTCAGCTGTCTGGCCCATGGAGATGTAGACGTCGGGCAGGGAACCGTGCAGCGCCGGGTCAGTCCACATGTCAGCACCACCGAGCGATCGGTCAAGGGTGCGATCCTCTGCGGTAGCGAATGCGCTGTTCTTGCTGTCAGGACAGAAATCGCTGGCTCCCGTGGAATATCGGCTCACCGCCTCAACGCCGACAGATAGGAAGGCATGACCCTCGCCCGCCTTGATGGCATGGAACGCCATCCTCGTTGTCTGCAGGCTCGACGCACAGTAACGGTTCACCGTCGTTCCGGGCAGAGGGAGACCGGCGAGAAGGGACACCACGCGAGCGAGGTTGAAGCCCGCCTCGCCCGCCGGCTGCGTGTTGCCAAGCATCACATCATCGATAGTGGCCGGATCGAGCTGGGGGACTCGGGCCAACGCGGCTGTGACCATTTGCGCGGCCATGTCGTCTGGCCGCATGCTGGCGAGGGAACCTTTGATTGCTCGGCCGATGGGTGAACGTGCAACTGCGACGATAACTGCCTCGGGCACGGGTGACCTTTCTATGTGAGTACTTTCGATGTGGGTACTTTCGATGTGGGTAACTGACTCGCCGTGCCGGCGAGCCGCATCGGCAGATGAGGCGTCAGCTGACGAGGCCGAGTTCGCGGGCCTTTGCCGCTGCTTCAGCGCGGTTGCGGACGGCGAGCTTGCGATAGACGGCGCAGGTGTGCTGCTTGACCGTGTGCTTTGAAAGGTGGAGCACCTGTGCTACTTCGGGGTTGCTACAGCCCTGCACGAGATGCTTTAGCACATCGAGTTCCCTCCGAGACAACTGTTGAGTTTCGATGATTTCCTCGCGCGGAAATACGCTACGTCCCTGCGAGACCAGCCGGACCGATTCGGCAACCGCCGCCGCTCCAATACTCTTGGAGATGAAACCGTGACCACCGTTGGCACGCACTACCGTTCGCGAAATGCGCCCGACTCGAGACATGAGCAGTACGCGCATGTGTGGGTGCGCGACGGAAAGTGACCGACTGACTTCCAGACCGGGCCTCGTTCCTAAGGACAGCTCGACCAACGCGATGCTGGGCTGCCACCGACGCGCGGCCGCCATGGCGGTCTCGAGGGATCCAGCTCCGTAGCACTGCCCGATCCAAGTCTGCTGGGACAGCACGGCTCGAATGCCCGCCTGAACGAGTTCATCGTCGTCGACAACGAGCACGCGAAGTTTTCGGGTGGGCTTGAGCTCGGACGCAAATGAGATTTCCAGAACCGACACGTGATCTTCTCCTGACTGAGCGCTCATTCAAGATTGCCTGAGCGCTCAGTAAAGTGCCAAGATCGTCCGCTGTCAACCACTTTCGGCAACTTAATGTGGGGTGTGACCCGTGAACGAGCTATTTGACCTACCGGGAAGTGTCGCCGTCGACGGCGGACTCCTCTCGCAGGTGCCAGGGGTTTGAGGCACCGACATCCCCCCGATGGGCAGACTTTGGCGCACCGCGAACGCACGGTTCTTCCGCACCTTTTATCGTGTGGAAGTTCGCTTATCGTGTGGGCGTTCGCCATCGTCATAGTTGTCAGGAGCAAGCGTGGGTCTTGAGCGAGTGGATCCTGCCACGCTGTACCCAGCGCACGGATTCGCCCATGCGATCGTGGCCACCGGCAGTCGGACAGTCTTCGTTGGCGGCCAGGTGGCCAGCGATCTCGCCGGTGAGGTCCTGGCTCTCGGCGACTATCAGGGGCAGAGTGATTGTGCGTTGCGCAACTTCGCGCTCGCCGTTGAAGCATGCGGAGCCAGCGTCGCTGACATCGTCCAACTCAACGTCTATATCGTCGACAGCACCCCTGCCCGGCAGGAGCAGGTGCTCGCGGGGCTTGCATCAGCCGCATCCGACATTGGCCTAAGGCGTCCGACAATGAAAGTTCTTGGCGTGCAGGCGCTTGGAAGTCCCGAAGCCTTGGTCGAGTTCGACGGAATCGCTGTTTGCAACTGAGTCGAAGTTTGAAATTGAGTCTTCCCCCAACTGGGCGCAATCGGTGTCCTGTTTAGTGATCACTATTGCCTGTCGTGATCTGATCACATCGTCTTATCCGTACCAGATCGTTCTATCCGTACTAGATCGTTCTATCCGTACTAGGAAGTGAGCACCGCACATGGAGTCGTATCGAGACGTGTTCGATCTCACCGGCCGACGCGCCCTCGTCACAGGGGCGAGTCGTGGGATCGGACAGGCCATTGCGGTGGAATTCGCGCGAAGGGGAGCGCACGTGCTCATTGCGGCCCGGACGGCCTCAGGCCTCGCCGAGACAGTAGAGATGGCTACGGGTGCGAGCGGCACGGTGACACCACTGCAGGCTGACTTGCGTTCAGAGGCGTCCATCACCTCGGCTGTTTCTGATGCAGTCTCCGCACTTGGTGGACTGGACATTCTGGTAAATAATGCGGCTGATGACCACGACTCATCCATTGAGGACACCGAACTAGGAACCTGGCAGCGCGTCCTCGAGTTGAATCTTCAGTCCTGTTTCCTTCTCTGTAAGGCGGCCTCGCCGCACCTTATTGCAAGCGATCACGGGAAGGTCATCAATGTTGCTTCGGTACTCGGAACGGTGGCCGTGGCCAACGACATCGCCTACGTGTCGGCTAAGCATGGACTGATCGGTCTCACCCGCGCACTTTCCCTTGAGTGGGCCATTCATGGTATTCAGATCAACGCGCTGGCCCCGGGATTTGTAGAGACCGCAATGACGGCCCCTGCGCTTGCCAACGAAGCTATCGCCAAATGGATCAAGCGGAGCACCCCCATGGGCCGATGGGCGGCTGCGACCGAGATGACCGGGCCTGCCGTATTCCTCGCCTCGGAGGCCTCTGACTTCATGACCGGCCAGATCCTCGTTGTCGACGGCGGCTGGACTGCGCAGTGATGCCAATTGCACCATGCGCTGACCGGCTGGTTGATCGCAGAAAGGAGAGTTGACATATGCGGGTACTCATCGTTGGGGGTGCAGGTGAAATGGGGCAGGTCGCGTGCGCCACGATCGCTGCGGATGACAACGTGACCGAACTGGTGGTAGCCGACCGAGACGGTGATCGAGCCGCGGAAGTGGCCGGACAGCTTGGGGCCAAGGCGACCCATGTCACGCTCGACATCACCGAACCGGGGTCGCTGAAAGCAGCTTTAGGGAATGCGGACATCGTTCTCAACACGGTTGGGCCGTTCTATCGGTTCGGCCGGCCCGTGCTCGAGGCAGCGATTGAGGCAGGTGTCCACTACGTGGACATCAACGACGACTGGGAGCCCACGGTCGACATGCTCACTCTTGATGATGCGGCCGTGGCGGCGGGGGTTATTGCGATCGTCGGGATGGGAGCTTCACCGGGGGTCTCTAATTTGCTCGCGGCAGCCGCTGCGGCCAACCTCGACGATGTTGAAAACTTATACACCGGATGGCCGGCGGGCGTCGGCATGCCGTCCTCGCCGGAGGGCATCGCGGCGGCTCGGGGATCGGCCGCGCTGGAACACTGGATACACAATCTTTCAATGCCCATCCGCATTTGGCGTGAGGGCGGCTACCGCGAGGTGGATGCTCTTGAGGAGCGGACCGTCACTTACCCGGGCATAGGCGCGGGAACGGTGTGGACGTGCGGGCATCCTGAGCCCATCACGCTGCCGCGGACCTTCCCGGGGATCCGCGAGAGCCTGAATCTCATGACGGGTCGACCCGGTCTGATCAACGTGGCCCGAGCGCTGGGCGAAAAGGTGCGCAGCGGGGCGATGACCGTTGCCGAGGCCGGTGATGCCCTGCTCGATGCCCCTGATAGACGTGGCCCTGCTGCCGGGGCGCGCGCGCCATTCCCGGATGTGTGGGCTCTGGCTCAGGGTATGAAAGACGGCCGGCGCGTCACTGTGGGTGTCACGACGGATGTGCTGCCCGACGGGCGGATGGGTGAGATGACCTCAATCCCCCTTTCGGTATGTGCTTCGATGATTGCAGGTGGCGAGATCACAACCCCGGGTGTTCATGCCCCCGAGGCCGTAATCGATCCGGAGGTATTCTTCGACAGACTGTCGGCGTACGCGGGTGATCGCGCACATGGCCAACGTCTTCGCGTAACACAGCACGTTGATGCCTGACAGTCCCTCACCAGCAACGGGAGCACACATTGTCCAGCAGTAGCCGCATTCTCTCGCGCCGTGACCTCGACTTCATGCTGTACGAGTGGCTCGATGTCGAATGTCTGATCGGTGCGCCGAGGTACGCCGGCCATTCCCGTGAGGTGTTCGATTCCGTGTTGGACCTGTTCGAAGAAATAGCTGAGGAGCATTTCGCTCCCATTAATCGCTTGCTCGATGAGAACGAGCCCACCTTCGATGGTGTTGAGGTCAGCCAGCCCGCGGAGGCGAGGTCAGCCCTCGAAGTGTTTGCGCGTTCGGGTCTTGCCTCGAGCGGCATGGACGCTGAGATCGGGGGAGGGCAATTACCCCATGTGGTGCAACGCGCAGGCTTTGCCTGGCTGCAGGCTGCGAACTCCGCACTCGCTGCGTATCCGATGCTGAGTATCGCCAACGCAAGTGCGCTTGCGGCGCACGGTTCCCCGGAACAGGTGGCTCGGTTCGTTGTGCCACAGGCTGAAGGCCGGTTCACCGGAACCATGTGCCTCTCGGAACCTCAGGCTGGGTCATCGCTCGCAGACATCGTGACGCGGGCTGTGCCGGCACCTGACGGCACGTACCGAGTCTTTGGAAACAAGATGTGGATCTCGGGTGGCGAACACTCGCTGTCGGAGAACATCGTCCACCTCGTTCTCGCTCGCGAGTCGGGAGGGCCGGCAGGGGTTAAGGGTCTCTCCCTATTCATTGTGCCCAAGTACTTGGTCGAGGAGGACGGCACACTCGGTGCCCGAAACGATGTGGTGCTCGCAGGACTTAATCACAAGATGGGCTACCGGGGGACGGTCAACACGTTCCTAAATTTCGGCGAGGGTGTGCACCTGGTCGATGGTGAGCCTGGTGCAGTGGGCTACCGGGTGGGCGAGTCGTTCAACGGACTCACATACATGTTTCACATGATGAACGAGGCCAGGCTCGGAGTGGGGGCGGGGGCTGTTGCACTTGGCTACACCGGCTACCTGCACGCCCTTGATTATGCGCGCACCCGTACCCAGGGTCGCCTCGGGGCCGACAAGGACCCAACGAGCCCACAGGTGACAATCGATCGGCACCCAGACGTCAAGCGCATGCTTATTTCTTCGAAGGCCGTTGTCGAGGGCGGAATGGGACTCATCCTTTATTCGAGTCTGTTGCTCGATGAATCGACCACCGCCGAAACGGAGGACGAGCGAGTTGAGGCGCTGCTATTGCTGGGTGTGCTCACACCCATTGCCAAGGCCTGGCCATCGAAATGGTGCTTGCGAGCCGATGACTGGGCGCTCCAGATTCACGGCGGATACGGCTACACGCGCGAGTATCCGGTGGAGCAGTTCTACCGCGACAATCGTCTCAACCCGATTCACGAAGGAACTGACGGTATCCAGGCCGTCGACTTGATCGGTCGCAAATTAAGGCAGGACAACGGCGCAGGTCTCGCCCTGCTCGAAGCACGCATCAGGGCGACAGTGGATTCTGCACCAACCTCTCTAAGTGACGAAGCCGAGGCAGTGTGCACCTGGATGGAGCGTGCCTTCGGGGCCACGCGATCGCTGTGGACGGAGGTTGACCCAGAGCTCGCTCTAGCCAACGCCACCCGGCATGCCGACGCCCTGGGGAATGTGGTCGTCGCATGGATATGGCTGGAGCAGCTCATCGCTTGTGATGGTAAGGACGGGTCCTTCTACGAAGGCAAGCGCCTAGCCGGCAGATACTTCATTAGTCACATGCTTCCGGAGATTGGGCCAACCCTTGACCTCCTCGAAGCACGCGACCGCATGCTGCTCGATATCGACCCGACCCTGTTGTAACTCCATACTCAATGAAAGGCAGGCCAGACTTATGCCCACAACTTTTGACTTCACCGGCCGCTCCGTCATCGTCACGGGCGCAGCCCGCGGCATCGGGCTCGAAGTCGGGCGCATGTTTCACCAAGCGGGGGCAGCCACCTACCTCGTCGACTTTGACGCTGAGGAACTCGACCGCTCAGTCAATTCAATTGGATGTTCAGGCGTTGCCGCCGATGTCTCGTCGACATTGGATGTCGAGCGCGTAGTTGAGACCGTCATAACGCAGACGGGGCGCATCGACGTGCTCGTGAACAACGCGGGCATTCTCATCGACAAGATGACGTGGAAGCTGACGGATGAAGATTGGGATCGGGTCCTCGCGACACATGTCGGAGGCACCTTCCGGTTCACGCGAGCCTGCATCCCCCATTTCCGGGCCGCGAAATACGGCCGCATCGTCAACGTAACTTCGTACACGGGTCTGCATGGAAATCTTGGCCAGTCCAATTACGCCACCGCCAAGGCAGGGATCATCGGATTCACCAAGTCAGTAGCAAAGGAGACCGGGCGCCACGGCATCACGGTAAATGCGATCTCCCCAAATGCCCGAACTCGAATGGTGGAATCTATTCCTGCGGACAAACTCGAGCAGGTGGTGGAGGCAATCCCACTGGGCCGCTGGGGAGATCCTGCGGAGATCGCCTTCGCGGTTGGCTTCCTCGCATCCGAGGAGGCTTCGTACATCACGGGTGCAGTTCTCCCGGTTGATGGGGGCCTGGCGATGTAGCGGAACAGCCCGGCGCTGAGCTCCACCGCCGGGACGGCAAGGTCACTGAGAAGTACTAACGCATGAACAGAGTGACGACAGGTTCGGTGAATGCACGGCTAGAGGGGAAGGCAGACAATTGAATCACGCGATTGGGTCTGGAATAACGTATCTCACCGGCACCGGTTGGGTGGATCGTCCCGCTGACGTTCAGCCTAAGGTCAGCGGTGTTGTGAACTGCGATGTTGCAGTGATTGGCGGTGGCCTTGGGGGGATGTCCGCGGCTCTTCGTCTTGCGCAGTTGGGTTGCGATGTAGCGCTGATCGAGTCGGATATATGTGGTTGGGGCGCCAGCAGCCGAAACGCAGGGTATCTCAGCAACAGTATTGGCAGCGACGCTCGAATCCTAAATCTCTTCTACTCCGATCGCGTGCGGGATCTTGCCCGATTCGCCAATACCTCGGTCACCTTCACCGAGGACCTCATCGATCGTTACGGCATCGATTGTCACTATGAACGAACCGGCATGCTTGTTACCGCAACGACCCAACGACAACTCCGAGCAATTAGGAAGTTGGTCAAGGTCGGAGGCCGCAGCCAGGTCCTGAGTAGTACAGAGGCAGGAGTACCTGCAGCCTTCCTGGGTGGACTTCGCATGCCGCTCGGTGGCATTTTGAATCCAGGAGAGCTGTCTTTAGGAATGAGGACCACTGCACTCCGCGCGGGTGTGCGCATCTACGAGCAGTCGCCGGTTCGGAGAATCAAGGAATCTGGCTCCACGGTCGAGATCCTGCTTGACCAAGGCATCGTTCGCGCGAACCAGGTTCTGCTCACCACGAACGCATTCATGAATGACCTCGATATAACCCCTCGCTGGCTCAGCACGCCCGTTCGTGTGACTGCCGTCGAGACCGAGCCCGTGGACGGGGCACGACTGGATGAAGCAGGCTGGACCAGTCGGGTGCCAATCGTCACCACCCACTTGGTGATGGAAAGTTACCGCATCACCCAACGAGGATCTATTCTCTGCACGGTTCGTCAGATGCAGATGCCCCGTGGACCCATCGGGGATCGACCGCCTGATCAGGGGGTAGTGGCAGAAATCATGCGCGGCTTCCGCATGAGGTTCCCCACTCTGGTCGACGTGGTTCCGGCTCGCACCTGGGGCGGGTGGGTCGGCATGACATCGTCAACACTTCCCATGGCGGGGCACCTATCCCCCCGCGTGTCCTACTCGATTGCCTGCAACGGCCATGGCCTTCCACAGGCCCCGTACCTTGGCTACCTGTTCGCCGAGCATTTGTCCGGCGGCGAGATGCACCAGGATCTCAAAGTTCTGTGGCGGTCCACCCCCAAGTTTGCACCTGGGATCGTGAACCCGGTCACGCTAAAACTTGCTTGGCTGGCCGATCGCCTCACTGATCGACTGGACCGGGTTCTGCCATAACCAGTCTGTCGTTACTCCACTCCGCTCCAACCATATTCCCCCGAGTGGGCAGAATACGACCCTTGTCGATCCGATCTCGGGGCGGTGCCGATTGAATGTCGTCATGCGGAACACGGGAACCGGGCGCGACGCCGCAGAGCTCGACACTTCCGAGTGGTTGCCTCTCCCGGGTGAGCTGATGCGAGCGGCGCGAGACTCTGGTGATCAGGTGTTCCTCACCATTGGCGGCTGCTCGTACACTTTTGCGGAGGCTTGGGAGCGGGCGTCCGCGGTGGCCGCGGGCCTGCGCAGGCACGGACTGCAACCCGGCGACCGGGTGGCGATCTTTATGCCCAACCGGGTCGAGGCGGTGTGGACATGGTTCGGCTCGCTCATCGCGGGCGGCGTCGACGTCCCACTCAATGCAGAATCGCGTGGCAGCCAACTGGCATATTTCGTGTCCGACAGCGGTCCGCGAGTGCTCATTGCGACACCCGAGTTGCTCGAAGGTGTGCTTACCGCCGGCGGTACAACTCCTGAGGTGGTCGTGGTACTCGATGTCGACGAGGCGCCTGACATCCTCGGGGATGGGTCCCGCTACCTCACGTGGTCGCAGTTCATGGAAGGCGGTGCGCAGGGAGATGAGGAGTGGTCCAGCACCCGCCCGGGCCAACTCGCCTCGATCGTGTACACCTCCGGGACCACCGGTCCCTCGAAGGGCGTCATGTGGGCCCACGGGTACTACCCATCCACCGCCCGACTTTACGCCACCTGGGCGGGCTTCGATGCAAACTTGTCCATCTACTCTGCGCAACCGCTTTACCACCTCGACGGGCGGGCGGCCATCTTGCTCGCGGTCTACCTTCGCGGCCGCGCAACGCTCTCTGCGCGGTTCAGCGTCTCGCGATTCTGGGCCGATGTCGAGAATGCCGGTGCGAATGCTTTCGGATTCATCGGCACGATGCTTCAACTACTCGCTAAGCAGTCTGGGCGCGGCCGGGCCGCCGATGCCCCCCTGCTCGTGGGAGTGGGGTCCGCTATCCCGCCCATGGCGCAGCGTGAGCTGGAAAAGCGTTTCTCCGTGCGCCTCCTAGAGGGCTATGGCACGACCGAGATTCCGCTGATTTTGGCCTGTCGCCGAGATGCGGAGACCATAGGTACGGTCGGCACGCCGGCAGACGGCATGCAAGTTGCGCTCGTGGATGATGACGATGCTCTTGTGCCCGTTGGTGAGTCGGGTCTGCTGTGCGTGCGGCCCGAGGTGCCGTTCTCGGTTGCACTTGGTTACTGGAACAAGCCCGAGGCGACCGCTGTGACATTTACCAACCTATGGTTTCACACGGGTGACCTGCTGCGTGAGCGCGAGGACGGCAGTGGCTTCGAATACGTGGGCAGGAGCAAGGACTCGATCCGCCGCCGAGGGGAGAACATCTCCGCTTGGGAGGTGGAGCAGGCCGGGCTAAAGCACACCGATGTCTTGGAGTGCGCAGCCATCGGCGTTCCTTCGGAGGTCGGCGACGAGGACGTCGCTCTGCTGATCGTCCTGCGTGAAGGTGCGGTAGTGGCGCCAAGTGATCTGTTGGACTTCATGGTCGAGCGCCTGCCCCGCTTCGCGGCGCCTCGCTACATCGAGGTCGTCGACTCCCTGCCCAAGACACCGTCGGAGCGAATTGACAAGTATCAAGTCCGCGAGCGTGGCCTCACGGCGGCAGCAGTTGATCTGCATCCGCCCCGATGATGGGCCGAACGCCGCATTCCCCACTCTGGGGCGAGAGAAGGAGGTGGAGCGCCCATGGCCAAGGTCTCGGTGCTCGGACTCGGGAACATGGGATCGGCCCTTGCCCGCGCGTTCCTCGCGCGAGAGCACCAGGTCACAGTCTGGAGTCGGACAGCACACCGCGCTGAACCGCTCCGTAACGTTGGAGCCGCGGTAGCGACGACTCCCTGTGCTGCTGTGGCGGCTTCACCGCTTGTGGTTGTGTGCATGATGCGCTACCCCGATATTGATGAGCAGCTTGGTAACGTCGATGCGATCACCGCGCTTCGGGGGCGCACGCTGGTGAATCTCATGCTTGGTACTGCGGCTGAAGCGTGGGCCATGGAGGCTTGGCTGCACGGGTGCGGCGCCACCTACCTTGACGGCGCCATCCCGGTCTTCCCTGACGAAATTGGCCTGCCCGGTACATCGGTAGTTTTCGCCGGCGATGTCGATGCCTGGGAACTGCACCGGGAGACTTTGGCCTCTCTGGGTGGTCGCAACGAGTTCTTCCCGGGCGCAGTGTCTGGGCCAAATGTGCTGGAGAACGCAATGTCCGTGTGGTTCTTGCATGCGGCACTCCTCGCGCTTCTTGAGGCGTCAGGGACGGCACGCGCACTAGGCATCAGTCAGGCTGTGATCGAGTCGCGGGCGCGGGAAGTGCTCGAGGTTCTGGGGCGCGGGATCCCCGCGGTCTGGGACGATCTCGCATCGGAGCGGTGGGTCGACTCCCAGGCCACGCTCGACGTACATCTTGCGGCTTTGGAGACGGCGCGGATCGACGCGCGCGACGCCGGCTGCCGCAGCGGCACCCTTGAATCGGCAATGGCACTGCTCGATGACGCGGCTGAGGCAGGGCTCGCTGGTAGCAACCTGGCAGCGCTCACCGCGTGGATTCACCGCAACGGGTAGTTCGAGGGTCCCCCGAGTGGGCAATAGACAGTCCGGTGCAGACACTTATGGTGTCGATGGTCCCGCACAATGATGGGGTGCAGGACAACCAACACCGAGCACGGCACCTACAAAGTGATCAGGTGGACTTGGGGACCGCTGTGGTGAACCCAGCGGGATCTCGCACTGTCCCGATCGCGGTGGTCGGTCTGGGTCGCATGGGCAGTCAGTTGGCCCGCGTCCTCTCGCGTACTGGGTCCTCGGTCGCAGCGTGGAACCGAACAGCTCCCGATCCGGATTCTTGGACGGACTCCGGGGTGACCCTGCACGGCAATGTGGGCAGTGCCATCCGCGACGCCGCAGTGGTGATCGCGGTCCCCTTGACCTACGAGAACACTCGGGAGTCGCTGGCATCCGTCGTCAAGGATGGCGGCCTACGTGGAAAAGTCCTCGTCAACTTGACGTGGGGCTCACTCAACGATGCGGTCGACATGCAATTGTGGAGCCAGACGGCTGGTGCCGAGTACCTCGACGGTTCATTGCTGTGTTACCCGGATGAGTTGGGCGGTGCCAAAGGTCGCATCGTGATCTCGGGTAGCCCAGTAGCTGCACCAGGTGTTGTGGAAGTGCTGGCGCCGCTCGGCTCTGTGCAGTACATCGGTGCCGACCCTGCCGCGGCCAACGCTCTTGGCACCGCAGCTGGTGCGGTTTTTTATCACGTTGCGTTGGCAGCGTTCTATGAGGCGATCGCGTTCGCCTCGAACTGCGGAGTTGAGCCAGAAGTTCTTCTTCCCGAGATTCGAAAAATGCTCGATCTGCTATCGACCCATGTCGAGGTCGACATCAACACTATCCGCTCCGGCCGATACGACGAGCCGAGCGCGACGGTCGACGTGCAACTTGACGGCGTGCGGATGGCGGTAGTGGACCTCAACTTGGTTGGTCAGACGTCTCCACTCCTGCGGGGCTTCCTTGAACTTGTCGAACCGCTGTCCGCAGCGGGCTACGGCAACGGTTCCATCGCCCGCCTCTACGACCTTCTACGGTCGCAGCCCGGCGCCGGCTCACCCATCGCCGGCCTCGAGCATCCACCCCGATTCACGGCGGCAGCAGTGGATCTGCATCCACCCCGATGATGGGCCAAGAGCGGCTATCCCCCAGTTGGGTGCTCACGTGTGATTTAGAGTTACCTAAGAATCCGATTAAGTGACATCATGATGCGCATGACTAAAGTTATGCAGCGCAGTGTCGAGGACCTGCCGCTCCTGGAAGCGTTGGATACGGAAAATTGGAGCCAGGATCTGTCCTGGATAGCTCCCCTCTTCGAGCAAGACCAACCTGGTCTAGCGCGGGCATCGTGGGGCGATGTAGTTGCATACCGCAACTCCGACCTGACTGCACTGCGCCAGCACAAAGACATCTCGCATCAGCGGGCCGCTGACCAGACAGCTCCCTACCGAGAGGCCGGCGTCCCGTACCCCTCACTCTTCGAGTTCTTCGACTACTCCACGTTCACCATGCAGCAGCCGGAGCACCGGCCCATCAAGCAGCTCGTCAGCAAGCCCATGAGCATGCAGGCGGTATCCGTCTTCCGAGAGGGCTTTGCCGGGATCGTTCAGGACCTGCTGCGCGAGGCCTGCGCGGCTGACTCCATCGAGTTCCGCGAGCAATTCGCGAAGCCGGCGGTTGCGCGCTTTTGGGCTCTTGCGCTGGACATGCCGCTGGATGAGTCAGTGGCCACTGTCGAGGCTGCGGGCGCTGCCTTCGAGGCCTTCCTGCTCACAGGGACTGCGGAGCAGGTGCTGTCGGCGGATCACGGAGCTCGCATATATATAGACACCCTGACCGAAGCGCTCCGCAGGACGAATGCTCGCGGCACCTCGCCATTCGTGGCGGAGCTCATGGCGGGGAGAGATGCCCTGGGCATGGACGAAGAGACCGCCATCAAACACTTCGCTATGACTCTGCTCGACGGATTCAATACAACTGGAGCCTTCCTGACGACACAGGTGTTCGCGCTTGCCGAGGCCGGCATCCAGCCCGCGAGCGTCGAGGTAGACCCATTTCAGTTCAGTACGGCCGCCTTCCTCGAGGCGTCGCGTCTGCACCCTTCGGTGCTCCTCACCATGCGTCAGGCGACGGCGGACCTTGTGCACGACGATGTATTCCTCCCGAGTGGCACCAACATCGTCTGTCTATGGTTGGCAGGCAACCGTGACCCAGAATTTTTCCCGGACCCGCTTCGCTTTCAACTTGAGCGTGACAATCGGGCGCGGCAACTCACCTTCGGGGGCGGTCACTACGTCTGCGCTGGGCGCAATATAGTGCAGTCGCTCAGTGAGGTGATGGTTGCCGAAATGGTGCGGGAGGCAGTCACTTGGGAAATCGAGAGTCCGGTGGAGTGGGTACCGGCAACACTGACCCACGAACTTGGGGCCCTTCCCATTCGGATGCGTCGTGGCTAGCCGAATTCACGGGAGAGTGATGGGCCAAGCGAAAGGCTGTGATCGACGGTGAAGCTAGTGGTCAGCGAGCGACGGGACGTGGCTGACCGAGTCATCAGCCTCCACCTTCGTCGGCCAGATAATGGCGTGTTGCCACGGTGGACGCCGGGATCTCACATCGATGTTGAAGTAGATGGCATGGTGCGCCAGTACTCGCTGTGCGGGGCAGCGGAGGATTCGACCGAGTGGCGAATTGGAATTTTGCACGAGACTGCTGGGCGTGGTGGGTCGGAGCACATCATGCGAACTGTTACGACCGGCTCAGTGCTCGAAGTGAGCGAGCCGCGCAATAACTTTCCTTTATTGGCCTCCGACCGCTACCTATTCCTGGCCGGCGGCATTGGAATCACTCCATTTCTTCCGATGATTAAGCAGATAGATATGTCCGGCTCGAGTTGGCAGCTGGTCTACGGCGGGCGCAGCCGTACGTCCATGGCCTTCGTCGACGAGCTCGCCCGATACGGAGACAACGTGCTTGTGGTCCCGCAGGATGAAAGCGGACTCATTGACATCGTCGGTGCATTGCAGACGGCGGGACATGGCAGCCTCATCTACGGTTGTGGGCCCGAACCCATGTTGACTGCAATCGAGACGGCCATGACGGACTGGCCTCGTGGTTCACTGCACCTGGAGCGTTTTCAAGCTGCCGAGCAGACACATGCTGCGGACGACATTGCATTCGAGGTGGAGTTCGTGGCCAGTGGTGTGAGGGCTACCGTGCCAAAAGGTTCCTCAATCCTCGAGGTCGCCGAGTCTCTCGGGCTGCCTGTTTTCTCCTCCTGCCAGGAGGGAACGTGCGGGACCTGCGTCACCCCTCTTCTCGAAGGGACGGTCGACCATCGCGATGCAATCCTCAGCGCCGACGAGCGGGTCCGTCAGGAATCCCTCTGCATCTGCGTGTCCCGCGCTGCTCCCGGATGCGAACTTATCCGATTGGACCTCTAGGGCCTCAAGATAATTTGTGGATGTTGCCCATTGAGCGTTCGGTGCGCGACTTCTAACTCACCCACAGATAGTTAAACTCACTTAAGCCAGTTATCTGCACTGCGGGAAGGGGATTTCCACTTAAATATTATCATATATGATAATATCTGCTCATGGATATTTCTCCTCGTGAAGGTGCGAGTGAGGTCCTGGCCACGGTGCTTGCGTCAGCCGGTCGACTGCAGGAGTTGGTCCCAGATGCCGTACTGGTAGGTGGCACCGCCGCTGCGCTGTATGCAGGTCACCGCGAGTCCTTCGATCATGATCATGTGGTCGCGGACCTAGAGAAGAGGTACGCGGACATCCTTGAAGCGGTAGAAGCTTCCGACGGTTGGGCGACTTCTGTCAGGGCCTCGCAACCTCCATTGACAATCTTGGGCTCCTTAAACGGGGTGGAAGCGGGACTGCGTCAGATGCGCAGGATCCGGCCCCTCGAAGTGACTCGCTTCGAGATTGATCAAGACACATCAGTTGTGATACCCACCGCTGAGGAATTGTTGCGGGTTAAGTCGTACCTCGTTGTGCAACGAAACTATGTGCGCGATTACCTAGATGTAGCCGCGCTATCAGACCTCATGGGTCTTGACATGGCTGCCCAAGCATTGCGTGAAGTAGATGACTATTACTCCGATCGCTCCGAGGAGAAAGGTTCCGTGCTCACAGCACTTGTGGAGAGATTGGCCTTGCCGTTACCCCGTGATTCGGCCGTCATCGACGAACTGCCTCGGTATAAGGGACTGCAGCCGCAATGGCATGAGTGGCAGTCGGTGGTCCATCAATGTCAGCAACTTGCTTTGCGTCTGGCTGGTGTTATCTCATGACTTTAACTTTCAGAAATGTCGATGCATCACCCTCTGATCCGGTAGCGACTTGGCCTTATGAAGCACTGGTCACTGCGATTGAGAGGGGGTTCGTCCAAGATTGGAAACCAATTTTCGAGAATGTCAGTGCGGAGCCGTGGGGGAATGTTGCACGGAGCATTGAAAAGTACCTTTCTTATTCCGAAAGTGGAGGTGTTCCGACGCTGTTCTCACTCGCCGTTGAGATATCTCGCAAGAACCTGGAATTGCGAGAGAAAGAAGAAGTTGCCCGTCGCGTGCGAGAGGCGATAGCTGGCTCAGGGTTAACAGCAGCGGAGTTTGCTACCAGAGTAGGCACATCTGCATCACGCCTCAGCACCTATGCAACGGGCACTGTTACGCCCTCCGCCCACATGCTCTTGCGCATTGAAGCTTCACCTTCTTCGAAGGCGGAGTAATTTTCACCCATGAAAACTGCGAGATACGAAAAGCACGGACCTGCCCCCGAGGTGTTCATTCTCGACCATGTTGAAACTCCACAACCTGGTGCCGGTCAGGTGAGAGTGAAGATTGAATTTTCTGGAATCAATCCGACAGACGTTAAGAGTCGCGCAGGTGCGGTGGCTTCGGTGATCAATGAATTCCAGATTCCGCATCACGACGGTGCTGGAGTGATTGATGCTGTAGGTGACGGAGTGAGCCCGGAACGCATTGGGGAACGCGTGTGGCTGATCCTGGCGGCTAAAGGAAGTAGATACGGAACCGCAGCCGAGTACTGCATTGTCGATTCCGATTTCGCGCGTCTGTTGCCGACATCGGTTTCCTTCGAGTTGGGTGCAACCTTGGGAGTGCCCGCGGTAACTGCCGCTTACTGTCTTTTTTCTGATGGACCGATTGAGGGTCAAAGTGTTTTGGTCACCGGGGGAGCAGGAGCGGTAGGCCGCTGCGCCATTGAGTTGGCCAAGTGGGGTGGTGCTCGCGTCTACACAACAGTGAGTAGTGAGAGCAAGACAGAGGTAGCTCGTGCAGCCGGTGCTGATGTTGTGGTGAACTATTTGACAGATGACCCTGTAAGCGCATTGAGCAATGAAGGAATAGCTCGGGTGATTGATGTGAATCTATCTATGAATTTAGATATGAACATTGCAATAGCGAAGCCCAGCATGAAAATCATTTCCTATGCTGCCGATGGCCCCGATCCTGTTCTTCCGCGCCGCGCATTAATGACAGCCGGTATCACCATTGAATTCATGCTGCTGTACACGGTGAATCCAGAAAAATTCGCAGAGTCCGTTCGTCTCACGGAAGAGGCTCTAGCAGCAGGAGCTCTCACCGCTCCGCCCACCCGTATTTTCCCGCTCTCGGAGATTGCGTGCGCCCATGAACTGGTGGAAGGTAAGTCGGCTGAGCGGATTCTCTTAAAAATCTGATAGTTGCGGTTGATGGTAAGTAAATAAGTGGTGGGAAGTGTTTAGCACTCCCCACCACTCACCTTTATGGGCGGACTGCTATCGAGTTTTAGCCGATTTTCGAGGCTGTGACTCGGTAGGGATCGGTCGCGGTGAAGCCACCGGCTCCTACGCTGACCTTGATCGCGACTTTCTGACCAGCCCTCAGCGTCATGGTGCGCACTCGATCTGATGTTCCCGAGTTAGTGGTGCTCGAGCTACCACCTGGGTGGTAGACAGCGAGTCCATAGTTGCGAGGCAATGCGCTGAGTCGAATTTCGTACTGGCCATCAGCAGCAGCGGTGAATGACCACCACTGTGTATCTGCATCCGATCGCATTACCGACTGAACGGTTCCCGACTCAGGCAACTGTGCTGCACCGGCTTGATCACTGCCCGGAGTTGGATACTCCGGAGCGGGT
>CAITYI010000010.1 GCA_903896585.1 uncultured bacterium | reverse complement strand
CCTTCACTTAAGCCAACCTTGGTCACCACGACAATGGGAGTTTCCAATTCGCCCAAGAAATGTGGGGGTGAGGAGAAATCGGGTGAAGTCTGGTCCGGCACATGACCACGGTAATGCACTCCACCGTTATCCTCGCTTCAGTAACATCAAATCAGTAACATCAAATTAGTCACATCAAGTTGGTAGCCCACCTCAGGATCTTGGAGTTCACATGGCATCAAGGAACAAGAAGAATAAGAAGCCTGGAACACCAGGGGTTCGCGGTCCCAGCAACCAGCCGCCCCGGGCAAACCCTCAGCCACGGAATTACTCCGCACCCCGGCAACAACCGGGAAGTCCCAAGAGTTCAATGCGTGCTGAATTTGAGCGCCGGAGTTTTCCACTGATGGCCGGGCTCACCGCCATGCCCCGCTGGCTACTCGTAATTGCCATCGGGTCATTTTTGCTCTTGGGCTTGGTGCTGTCCGATTCATTTGCCTGGCTTGGAGCATTCTTCTTACTCCTAGTTGCCGCTTTTCTTGGTTGGCTACTCGCCCTGTCCTGGCCTCTGTTGAGCGGCGGGCGCCGATTCATTCGATTGCTCGTGGTTTTGGCACTTATCGGTCTTGCCTTCTACAAGGTGACCGGTCGGCTTTAGCCTTATTCCGACTTAACGAATTTGACACTCATTTTCATTTAGAGTACGTTTGATGGATGAACCGATCAAAAATTGCCGCTATCGCCGTTATTGCATCCGCTGCCCTAGTTCTTGCCGCCTGCTCGAGTGCCGACTCTGAGACCTCGCCTGAGACCTCTTCTGAGACCTCTCCTGAAACGTCTCCCGAGACCACCTCCGAAACAACTGCTGCCGAAACCGCCCCCAGCGAGGAATCAGAAGTCACCGTTGTTGCGACCACCTCGATTTTGGGCGATGTGGCTGGGCAAATTATTGAATGCGCCGGCGGAACCGTCACCGTTCTCATGCCTATCGGTACCGACCCACACGACTTTTCCGCATCCTCTGACCAGGTGGCCAGCATGATTAATGCTGATCTTGTGATCTCGAATGGTCTCGGCCTTGAGTCTGGTCTCACCGACTCGATGGCGAATGCCGCGACCGATGGTGCCAATATTTTTGAAGTTGGTCCACTGATTGACCCCATTGAATTCGGTGCCAGTGGTCATAGCGAAGAGGGCCACTCGGATGAAGAAGGACACTCACATGAAGATGGCCACTCCGACGAAGAGGGCCACGATCATGGCTCATTTGATCCACATTTTTGGTTTGATATGACCCGGATGGCGGTTGCCGCTCAACTTATTGGCGCCGAATTAACCGAGGTCACCGGGAATCAGGAGTACACAACGTGCGCGAACACCACCGCTGAATCAATTCGTAGCGCCGAAGGTGATGTGCGTGCCCTTTTGGAAGCTGTACCTGCTGATCAAAGAATTCTGGTCACCGACCATGAAGCACTCGGATACCTTGCCGATACCTACGGGTACGAGATTGCGGGAACGGTGATTCCTGCGGGAACCACCCTTGCTGAGCCAAGTTCAGCGGATCTGGCGAATCTTGTGAAAGTTATAAATGCTGAGGGCGTGAACGTGATCTTCACAAATGCCGCTCAGCCAAGTGCATTGGCAGATGCGGTCGCCGCAGAAACCGGGCGAGACATTGCGGTTGTTCCACTCTATGTCGAGAGTTTGGGTGCACCAGACTCACCGGCAGCCACCTACATTGACATGATGCGGACCAACGCACAGCTCATTTCAGAGGGTCTGCAAGGCTAACCCTTGTGGAGTGGTTTCTTGATCCGTTTGCACTTGGCTTTCAGCAACGGGCATTAGTCGGCGGCATCCTGGCCGGACTCATGACGTCAATCGTGGGAACCTGGCTGGTTCTGCGCGGCATGAGCTTCTTTGGCGATGCATTTGTCCACGGAATTGTGCCCGGAGTTGCCGCCGCTGTGGTGTTCGACATCAATCCACTTCTCGGTGCTGCGGTGGCAGCCCTGGTCATGGTGTTGGCCATTGAAGTGGTAAATCGACAAACGTCATTGAGTGAAGACACGGCCATTGGTCTGCTCTTTGTTGGAATGCTCGCTCTGGGTGTGGTCATTATTTCTCGACTTGATTCCTATTCCGGTAGTTTGACAACGATCCTTTTCGGCGATGCTCTGGGGGTGACTGCAAGTGACCTGATCACTCAGTCAATTCTGGCGGTGCTTGTAATTGGCGCTGCAACGATTCTCTACCGGCCACTGCTCGCTCTGTCCTTTAACGCTGAGAAGGCCGAGATGTGGGGGCTTAAGCCCAAGCGAGCCCACGCTGTTTTATTGATCCTTATTGCTGCTGCCGTTATTGGTAGTTTTCAATCTATTGGCACACTGCTCGTTTTCGGGTTGCTTGTGGGGCCACCCGCGACTGCAGCGTTGATCTCTCGCACAGTTCCCCGAATGATGCTTACTGCCGTTGT
>CAITYI010000009.1 GCA_903896585.1 uncultured bacterium | reverse complement strand
GTTATGACGAACGAAAGTGGGGGGGCAACGATGAGCATGATCCGCAGAGTCCAACTCAGGGAATTGATACTGAGATCGAATGCCGTTGCCACGATGTCATTGCCGCCGCCAATCCACAGAATGCCGTAGAACACGATTGCCATGACGCCAATGCCGGTGCGAACGGGAGCGTTGCGAGGGCGATCCAATAAGTTGTGCTCGCGCTTGTCTCCAGTTGCCCAAGCCTCCAAAAACGGGTAGAGAGCAAGGCCGGTGAACAGAATTCCTGGAATGATGACAGATGGAATCAGCACATTCCAACTGAACGTGAATCCAAAGATGACCGACTCCCAGTTCGGCATGAGTCGCAAGGCGCCATCGAGCCACCCGATGTACCAGTCAGGCTGGGTTCCCGCGGTGACTTGATCAGGGGTGTACGGCCCAAAAATCCAGATCGGATTAATGGTTACCAGTCCGCCGATGAGGGCAATGATTCCAAAGACTACGAAAAAGAAGCCACCGGCCTTGGCCATGTAGACGGGAAGAAGTGGGTACCCCACCACGTTGTCATTGGTCCGCCCAGGGCCAGGGAATTGGGTGTGCTTTTGGGTCCACACCATCATGAGGTGGACGGTAATGAGGGCCAAAATCAGCCCCGGAATCAAAAGAATATGCGCTGAATACAACCGGGGAATAATGTCGTCGCCGGGGAACTCTCCACCAAACACGAGGAATGCCGCCCACGTTCCCACCAGTGGAATGGACTGAAGGATTCCACGAATGATTTGCAGTCCAGTACCGGAGAGCAGATCGTCGGGGAGACTGTAGCCGGTGAATCCTGCACCGAGGGCAAGAGCGGTGAGCGCAACTCCAACAATCCAGTTGAATTCACGTGGCTTGCGGAATGCGCCGGTGAAAAATACCCGGAACATGTGGACTGCGACTGCAGCAACAAAGATCAATGCCGCCCAGTGGTGCATTTGCCGGATCAGCAAACCTCCACGGACATCGAAGGAAATATTCAGGGTTGATGCGTAGGCATCCGACATGTGGACACCCTTGAGCGGCACATAGGAACCGTCGTAGATAACTTCCGCCATGCTGGGGTTGTAGAAAAGGGTGAGGTAGGTGCCGGTAAGAAGGACAACGATGAATGAGTAGAGGGCAATTTCCCCCAGCATGAATGACCAATGGTCGGGGAAGACTTTTCCTAGGTTGCGACCAAGGAAACGATTGCTACCCAGGCGTTGATCCACATACGTGGCGGTGGCCCCACCAATTTTTTCAATGGGATCGCCCGTCTTAGTGTCGGAATCGCCGAGGCTGCTCGTGTTCACCGTTGGGTTACTCATGTTAGGTCACGCTCCCAGAAACTAGGTCCAACTGGATCGGCGAATGGCGCCTTTGCTACAAGTAATCCTTCATCATTTATGCCAATCGGCAACTGGGGCATTCTGCGGGCCGCCGGGCCGAAGACCACATCGCCGCTGTCGGCAAGGTCAAAGGTGGATTGGTGGCATGGGCACAGGAGGTGGTGCGTGCGCCGTTCATAGAGGGCAATTGGGCATCCCACGTGGGTGCAGATCTTGGAGAAGGCGAGAATTCCGTTGTAATCCCAACCTTCGCCCTGTTGCGATCGGATTTCGCTGGGATCCATGCGTACTAAAATAATGGACGCCTTGCCCCGTTCAATCAGATTGGGTTTGGCAGATTTGAGTAGTCCGATTTCAATGGGTAGAGCAGACACCAATCCGCCAACCGGGATATCTTCGGGGCGAATTCCAAGTTCCTCGGCGGTGCCCTCCTTGCCGGCTTCATAACCAATATCGGGGATGATCACCATGCCGTCTTTCCACATGGTGGTGGAGAGTAATTCGGCTGGAGATTCACCGGCAGGGGTAATCCACAGATCCCGAAGAAGAACGATGAGGGGGATCGGGAAGAGCGCTAAGGCTCCAATCAGGGTGCGTCGAATTATTTTGTAGCGGGCGAAGCCGCTTTCTTCTTTGCCGCGTTCGTAATTGGCGGCAGCTTCATTTTCATCGGACTTCTCCGAGACCATGTCATGGCGCTGTTGAACGACCTCGACGTCAGGCATGAGTTTCTTGGCCCATTGAATTGCGCCTGCACCAATAAGAAACACGGATACACCAAAGGTGAAGCCCAGAGCCACATTGCTAGCGCCCACGACACCGAGAACAGGTATATAGACAACCGAGGTTTTGTCGATCGCAATGAATGCAACGACAAATAGCACCACAAAGACCATGGACAGCAAGAACATGCTCGCAACTTGACGCTCGGCCCGCCGAGCCGCTTTGGGGTCGGTGTCTGTTACTCGAGGCCGGTGAGAAATTGGCGCAATAGGTGAGTACCCCGGTCTGGCGGTTTCGAGTTCGGTCGGTTCGAGCCCAGTGCCGTGTTGATCGTTCATCGCGCCTTAATTCCGATCCAGACGGCCGCAGCAATAAGTGCGGCGAATACGGCGATCCACATAAAGAGTCCTTCCACAACCGGACCTAAACGACCTAGCGCAAGACCTCCAGGGCTCGGGGCTTCTTGCAGAGCCATGATGTAAGCGGTTATCTCTTGTTTCTCACTAATAGGCAGGGTCTCATTGGAGAAAACTGGCATGCTCTGCGGTCCGGTGACCATGGCTTCATAAATTTCCTGGGGAGTGGCGCTCATCAGGCTCGGTGCATATTTGCCTTGGGTGAGGGCGCCCCCACCACCGGCAGCCTGGTGGCACTGGGCGCAGTTAATCCGGAAGAGTTCGCCACCTTTGGCTTGATCGGCACCTTCATAACTGAGGTCCTCGGCGGTGGGAATGGCCGGACCTGGGGCAAGCGAGGCGATATATGCCGACATGGCGGCGATTTGATCAACGTTATAAATCGGATCCTTGGCGACAGCTTGTGCGCCAGGTGCGGCTAATGGCATGCGACCGGTCGCAACTTGGAAGTGAACAGCCGCTGCACCCGCGCCAATCAGGGTAGGACCGTTCAGGGTGCCTTGAGCATCCATTCCATGGCACGAGCTGCAGCCTTCGAGGTAGATCTTCTTCCCTTCTTCAACTTGAGTCTGGGAACCCATGGCGGCTTCGGCAGGCTTGGCGGTGGTGACAACCGAGTAACTGACCCCGGTCAAACCGAGTGCTGCCACGAGCAAAAAGAGGGCAACGATCGGGTTGCGTCGACGTGCGGAGAGGAACTTCACGGTCGCAGAGCCTTCCTTAAATCCTGTTGAATATTGGGTGAGCGCGTTCTTGCTCGTTCGGTGGTTATTTCAAAATGTAAATCATGAAGAAAAGGGCAATCCACACAACATCTACAAAGTGCCAGTAATAAGAAACCACGATCGCACGAGTAGCTTGTTCATGGGTAAATCTCTTGGCCACGTAGGTAGTGGCTAAAACAAGGAGAAACGCAATAAGGCCACCGGTGACATGCATGCCGTGGAATCCGGTGGTGAGGTAGAAAGCGGAGCCATATGCGTTGCTCGAGAGGGTGAGTCCTTCATGAACTAATTCGGCGTACTCGGTGACTTGCCCACCAATAAAGACCGCACCCATGAGAAAGGTAATGATGAACCAGCGGCGAAGGCCCCGAACGTCGCCACGTTCTGCCGCAAAGACACCCAGTTGGCAAGTAACCGAACTCAGCACAAGAATTGTGGTGTTGACACTGGCGAATGGAATATTCAGCAGCGTGGTTTCTTCAGCCCACAGTTCAGGATTGACGGCGCGCAGGGTGAAATACATGGCAAAAAGGGCAGCAAAGAACATGAGTTCGCTGGAAAGCCACACAATGGTGCCAATGGACACCATGTTGGGCCGGTTTGCCGGCGCATGTTCATAAGCTGTCGGAATTGCCGTTGCGTTAGCCACAACCAGAGTCTGTCAGATTGTTCTCTGTTTTTCACCTTGACCCCCTCTGTTACGGGAGTGATTTCGCCCTCACTTTGACCAAAGCCAGATATGGGCGATATCGGGTGCAACTGAGTGAGCCTCAATCGGTAGAGTTCGGTCGTGGCATCCACTCTCAAAGTTCTTGTTTACAGCAGCAATAGAAATGTTCGAGCAGACGTGATTAATGCGCTGGGTAAGCGCCCATCTGCCGATATTCCTGAATTGGCGTACACCGAGTGCGCCACCGAACCGGCCCTGATCACTCTTGTCGACCGGGAATCATTTGATCTCCTCATTCTCGATGGTGAGGCGGCTCCCGCGGGCGGCATGGGGATTGCCCGCCAAGTAAAAGATGAACTTTTCCACTGCCCCCCGGTGCTCGTCCTGATTGCTCGACCCCAGGACGCTTGGTTGGCAACCTGGTCACGTGCCGATGGTGTCGTTGGGCTTCCCATTGAGCCAGTGGCAATGGCGCATGCGGTGACAAGGTTGCTGAGCACTCGAGTGGCTCTGAGCAAGTCTGCGAATTCCTAGAACTCACACCCATGACAGAAGCAACCCCCACGTGGCCGTCAATTTTTTCGACGCTCACCCAGGCGGGCGCGGAGCTCAGTCCAGCTGCGGTTTCGTGGGCTATGACGGAAATCCTAGAAGATCGAGCGAGCGAAGCACAGATTGCGGCATTTATTCTGGGGCTCAAAATTCGGGGGGAGTCACCTGAAGTCGTCGCCGCGCTTGCACAGGTGATGATGACTTACGCAAATATTGTTCCCGCATCCCACGGTCACGAAATTGTGCTTGACATCGTAGGAACAGGAGGAGACGGCTTACATGAGGTCAATATCAGCACCATGGCGGCTGTTGTAGCAGCAGCCTGTGGCTCAACCGTGATCAAGCACGGCAATAGAGCGGTATCAAGTTTGACGGGTGCAGCCGACCTGCTGGAAGAGTTGGGCGTAATCATTGATCTTGATGCGCAGGGGGTTTCCGAAGTTGCGCGCGAGGTGGGAATTTCGTTTTGCTTTGCACCTAGGCATCATCCGGCTATGCGATTTGCTGCCCCAGCGCGCAAGCAGGTAGGTATCCCGACAGTTTTCAATATCCTCGGACCGCTCACAAATCCAGCCCAAGCTCAAGCGGGTTTGATCGGATGCGCCAGAGTCGAAATGGCTCAGGTCATGGCCCAAGTTCTTTTAGACAGGGGAGTTAAAGCTCTTGTGGTTCGAGGCAATGACGGATGTGATGAAATCTCGCTTGCTGATTCAACTCGCGTTTGGGATATCACCACAGGTGTTTTGCAAGAAACTTTGATCTCACCGCGTGACTTTGGCGTGAATAATTTCGATTCAAAATTGCTTCGCGGAGGAGATCGGCGGCGAAACGCTGAGTTGACTCGAAAAGTTCTTGGTGGTGAACTTGCTGACGAATCTCCTGCTAATAATTCAAGGTCGGATAGTGACGCTGAACAAGTCGCCGCAATCCGGCTCTCGGTGGCAGTTAATGCGGCAGCGGCACTGGTTGCTGCAGATGCCGTATCTAACCCGCACTATGCCCAGAACACACCTCTTGTGGATCGAATAAACCGGTTTTTGCCGGACACGACAAAGGTATTGGCGGGCTCAGCCGCGTGGAACCTGATGCTGCGGTGGATAGAAGCCTCGCGTGATGTCGCCTCGCGCAGTTGAATTCGCGCGATTAATTCAGATTTGTTCAATACTCATAAGAGTGCGAGGGCATGCGCCTGTTACCAAGAGGTCATTCGGGAATGTGAGGTGCGGGGTCCCTGTGGTCGGACATGCCCATTTGGTTCAGTAACTGCTGCGAGACTCTCGCCCACCACCCGGCGAATATCAGAAAGTTGCATAGACTCTTTGCCGCCGCAGTAAATGGGCAGGTGTGCTGGTGCGCTAAGGGACACCAAGCGAACTGAATCCGACTCCAGCCAACGCAAAAGATCAAAAGCTTCTTCGGTCACGCCGGCAGGCGCTGGATCTACCGGTGGGGTAACTGATTCGGCAGTAGCGATCAGAGCATCAATGTGTGGCAGTGGATCAAAGCCGTATCTGACCGTACCTGCCGCAGCCAACCGGCCAAAGCGGATTACGTGGATTTCCCAACCGCCATCGGTAGCTGGTTCCGCAGCCACTATCTCGCTTTGCGTGGATAGCCAGCGCAGCCGGTGGACGCGAAAAGAGGCGTTAACGAAGTGGCCCAAGGATTCGCGCCATTGGGCCGCTTCTTCAAAACGCTCTTCTTCGGCTAGGGAGTTCATGCGCTCGGTAATGTGTTGAACAACCGGGCGAACATCTCCGGACATGCTTAGTCGGGCGAGGTCAACAACAGTTGAGTAAGCGTCGCGGTTATGCGTGCTGGTGCATGGAGCCTCGCACTTTCCTAATTCAGCTCGCACGCATCCGGGTATATCGGTTTTTGGATTGGTGGCAATTTTTAGGGTGCAGGTTCGCAGACTGACCGATTCGTTGAGTGCGCTCAAAGCGGACTGAGCTGCAGCACGTGATGAAAACGGGCCGATGTACCGTGCACCTTGTTCAATATCTGGCTTAATGGCTGACGTAATAATGACTCTTGGTGCCGGTTCAACTGTGAGTTTGAGCCAACTCACGGTGTCCGCGGCCCGTGACCGACGGTTGTATCTCGGTTGTTCGCTGACAATTAACCGCAGTTCACGAATTTTGGCCTCGAGAATAGTGGAGCACACAATTGGTCGAACGCGAACAGCAATCCCAATCATTTCGGACATGCGCCGCCTATTTTCACTTGCGGTGAAATAAGTACGGACTCGATTGCGGATGTTCTTCGATGTCCCGATGTAAAGCGGCTTGCCTTGTGGGTCTTCAAAGATGTACACACCCGGCAAAGCGGGGAGCCCATCAGCGAGGTGACGTTTGGTGCGCTGAATCTCGCTTACTCGTGAGGTGAAAGCATGAAGATCCTCAAATGTGTGCACTCCGTAGTTGCCTAGTCGCTCAATTAGTCGGTGCAAGATGTCAGTGGTCGCTCGAGCATCGTCAAATGCGCGATGCGTGGGTTGGATGTCGGTGTCAAAGAATTTGGAAAGGGTAGATAACTTGCAGTTCCTGACTTCATCACGGTGAAGTGCCAGTCGAGCGATTCGAGCAGTGTCAATCACCCTATTTGTTGGCCACGGAAGATCGAATTTAAGGCAGGCACCTTTGAGGAAGCCCATGTCGTAGGGCGCATTGTGTGCCACAAATACGCAGTCTCCGGCGAATTCCAGAAACATACTGACAGCGGTTTGCACTCGCGGAGCAGAAACAACCATGGAATCGGTAATCCCGGTGAGGGCGGCAATAAACGGAGGAATGGGAATGCCTGGGTTTACCAATGTCGTGAATTCACCCTGGATTTCCCCGCCTCTGACTTTGACGGCACCAATCTCGGTAATTCCGGCATCGGTGGGAGCGCCGCCTGTTGTTTCTAGGTCCACCACCACAAAGGTGATATCCGATAGTGGTGTACCTATGTCAGCCAGCGATAGCTGAGTAGTTAATTCAGTTGGCGAAGGCACGGACACACGCTAAGGCTAGGGCCTGACAAAAGTTAGGGCGTGGGAAAGTAGGACCTGGGAAAGTAGGACCTGGGAAAAGAACGCGTAGTCTTGTCACATGGCTATATCATCTTCCGATTCATTACCCCAACAGCAAAATCTGCCAGATCCGCGAACAAGGTTTCGGTGTGGGCATTGTGGCAATCTCACCAGGTTTGATGTCACTCGAACCGTGAGTACCACCGAATACTGGCATGCGGATATGGCAGGAAGTGTGAATATCGAGGACACCACGGTTCATGCTGAGAAAGTCACCGCGGTCTCCTGCAGATGGTGTGGTGCTTCAGATCGAATCGAAATCGTGTTACGTCCTGAGTTCGGCGGCCCAGCGCAGGAGTCGCCAGGTGACGGCGGGGTCTAGTAGAGCCGCAGCCGAGCCATGAAGGGACCTAGGCTCGATTGGGAAGCAAGTCAGGAGGTCAGAATGTCGGCAGGTCAAAATGTCGGCAGGTCAAAATGTCAGACCCCGGGCTTAGCGTGAAACCCTGATAACCGAATCGAGAACTGCTGGATCAGACAAATATCCAGCAGCAGGGATTTTCATGAAGGGTGTGACCAACTGTGGTAATTGACTGTGGAACGTGTGTTGTCGCTGGCCTCGCCTGTCAAGATTGCGTGGTTTCGGTGTTGCTGGGGGCACCTGAATAC
>CAITYI010000008.1 GCA_903896585.1 uncultured bacterium | reverse complement strand
CGACGAAACCATCCGTCTTATCACGACCGATGACGTTCGTTCAGCATGCGATGTCTTTGCTGGAGTCTTTGAACAGACTGAGGGGATTGATGGAAGAGTATCCATTGAGGTTGACCCACGATTGGCCCACGACACAGAAGGCACCATTAAGGCCGCCAAAGACCTGTGGACGTTAGTAGATAGAAAGAATCTCTTCATCAAGATTCCGGCAACGGATGCAGGATTACCAGCGATCACAGAAGTAATCGCCTGTGGAATTAGCGTCAATGTCACCCTGATCTTTTCTGTCGACCGTTACCGTCAAGTTATTGACGCGTATGTAGCTGGCCTTGAAAGGGCATTTGCTGCCGGCGTGAATTTGAGCACAATACAATCAGTTGCTTCTTTTTTCATTAGTCGAGTGGACTCCAGTGTGGACTCCGCATTGAATGCGATTGGTAGCGAAATGGCACTGCAACTGCGCGGGGCATCGGCAATTGCGAATGCGCGCCTCGCTTGGCAGGTTCACCTCGAGTCCCTCACTTCACCACAGTGGAGTTCCCTTGTCGGAGCTCAACCTCAACGACCTTTGTGGGCTTCAACCGGCGTGAAGGATCCGCAGTACCCAGATACCCGTTATGTTATTGACCTGGTTGCTCCAGGGTGTGTGAACACGATGCCCGAGAATACTTTGAAGGCTGTTGCCGACCATGGTGTCTTTTTGGGAGACACAGTCTCGACAACGGCATCCGATGCAGCGGATACCTTTGCGCAATTGGCGACACTGGGAGTCAACGTTCCCGAAATTCTGCAACAACTCGAAGTTGAAGGTGTGCAGAAATTTACATCTTCATGGATTGAACTTCTCGCGGTAGTTGATGCCGCTCTGAAAGAATCCCCTCAGTGACTTATCAGAATCCCTTACGGTCACCTGACGACCAACGACTTCCTCGGATCGCGGGTCCTTGTGCAATCGTCCTGTTTGGAGTTACCGGCGATCTTTCTCGCAAAAAAGTCATGCCAGCAATTTATGACCTCGCAAACCGTGGATTACTGCCACCCGGGTTCGCACTCATTGGCTTTGCCAGGCGTGATTGGGCTGATCAAGACTTCGCTCAACAGGTACATGATTCCGTAAGGGAACACGCCCGCACCCCATTTTCGGAGAGCACATGGCGTCAGTTGTCTGCGGGAATCCGATTTGTCGACGGAGATTTGACCGACCCCAATGCATATCAAAATCTGAAGGATGTGGTTAATGAACTTGACCTCACGATGGGCACCAACGGTAACCATGCTTTTTATCTGTCAATTCCTCCAAGCCTATTCCCCGCAGTTCTAGAAAATGTCCAAGCTTCAGGCCTAGCAACTTCAGGCGGTAATGCCTCCTGGCGCCGGGTAGTCATCGAGAAGCCATTTGGGCACGATCTTGGGTCAGCAGAAGAACTAAATAGTCTTGTCGACCGAGTTTTCCCACCGGGGAGTGTCTTTCGAATAGATCACTACCTTGGCAAAGAAACAGTGCAAAATATTTTGGCTGTCCGTTTTGCCAATTCAATGTTTGAACCACTGTGGAATAACAATTATGTCGACAATGTTCAGATCACCATGGCTGAAGACATTGGAATTGCTGGCAGAGCCGGGTATTACGATGGCATAGGTGCTGCCCGAGATGTTATCCAGAATCATCTCATTCAACTTCTCGCCCTCACGGCTATGGAAGAGCCGCTGTCATTTAGCGCAGACGATGTCAGATCTGAGAAGGAGAAAGTACTCCGTGCTGTCCGAGTGCCTTCCAATATTGGGGCTCACACTGCGCGTGGACAATATGCCGCCGGTTGGCAGGGTGGTATTCCTGTGGAAGGTTTCCTTCAAGAGGCTGGTATTTCCCCTGAATCACGAACAGAGACTTTTGCCGCTATTCGGCTCAATGTGGAAAATAGACGGTGGGCAGGCGTTCCCTTTTATTTGCGAACGGGTAAGCGACTTGGACGTCGAGTAACCGAGGTTGCCATAATTTTTAAGCGCGCGCCGCACCTACCTTTTTCCGAATCATCAACGGTGGAACTCAGTAACAACACACTTGTTTTTCGGATCCAGCCTGATGAAGGAATTACTGTTCGTTTTGGTTCCAAGGTTCCCGATACAAGTTCAATTCAAGTTCGAGATGTCACCATGGATTTTCAGTACGGAGACTCATTCGTGGACACGAGTCCTGAGGCGTATGAACGGCTTATTTTGGATGTCCTCCTTGGAGATCCGCCCCTGTTCCCACGCCGTGAAGAAGTTGAATTGAGTTGGAGAATACTTGATCCCATTCTGGATCATTGGTCCAAGCAAGGATCTCCTGAACAATACGCTGCTGGCGGCTGGGGCCCATCTGATGCTTATGAAATGATTCGTCACGATGGCCGCACCTGGCGAAGACCATAGCGGACGGGGATACCGGTGATCAGATTAGAAGACACAAGTGGCGGTGCAGTGGCGGCAGCAATCGCTGCCGAGCGGCACCGGCTCGGCTCACCCGCCACCGGCATGGTTCTGACCATGTTGATCCTGGCAAATGAGGAATTTCAGGCTGATGCCACAGCGGCTGCTGTGTCGGCGGCCCGAGAGCATCCCATGCGAATTCTGACGCTCATACCTCGCCCAGGTCGGATGGAACCATCACTCGACGCCGAAATCGCCGTGGGTGGAGACGATGGCCCCGG
>CAITYI010000007.1 GCA_903896585.1 uncultured bacterium | reverse complement strand
ATGTCACTGTGAGCACAATTTCCAACAGGGCCATCAGGAGTGAGCGCCCCAAGCGCATGCGCTGCATCTTCAATAATTATTTGCTTGTTCTTTTGAGCACTGGACAAATCAACGGGTAACCCTGCGTAATGAACTGGAATGACAGCCCGCACATTTGACGGCACAGCTGACATTTCAATATTCCATGTCTCTTTATTGATATCAACCAACATTGGCTGCGCACCAACAAAACGCGCAGCATTAGCACTAGCCATAAAGGTAAGTGGAGATGTTGCAACGACATCTCCTGGCCCCAACCCTGCCGCTGCTGCAGCGCCGTGGAGTGCCGAAGTGCCAGATGAATAAGCAACGGCATATTTAACACCGACGTACTGAGCTACAGATTCTTCAAATTTTTCAATGTGGGGACCTTGTGTTAACCAGTCTCCCCGGAGTACCTCAACGACCGAGGCAATGTCGTCTTCATCGATACTTTGGCGCCCGTATTGAATCATGTTGGGGTGTTGGCCAACTCGCGGATTTGGTCAACATTTAGCCATTGGTCATTTGTATTTGAACTGTAACTGAAACCCTCTTTAACGAGTTTCCCAGAATTGAACACAGGGGACTCAGACCAACTTTCCAACATTGGGGCGATGACGTAGTGGTCATCAAACACATATGTTCTACGCGCATCATTTTCCGAAATCATCTCTTCGTGTAGTTTTTCGCCTGGACGAATGCCAATGATTTCAAGTGAAGCATCTGGTGCTACGGCCTTTGCAAGATCAAGAATGGTTGCTGATGGAATGCGGGGAACAAATATTTCACCGCCGTACATGCGATCAAAAGCATCTACAACAAACTGAATTGCTTGCGGGAGTGTGATCCAGAATCGAGTCATTCGGTCATCAGTGATGGGAATTTTTCCAGTTGCAGCAAGGCGCTGAAATACGGGGAGTACTGAGCCTCGGCTTCCCATGACGTTGCCGTATCGAACAACTGCAAAACGTGTTGAGGTGTGGCCTGCGTAATTGTTGCCGGCAACGAACAATTTGTCTGAGCAGAGCTTCGACGCTCCGTAAAGGTTGATTGGACTTGAAGCCTTATCAGTGGATAACGCCACTACGCGTTCGACGCCAGCATCAATTGCTGCATTGATGACATTTTCCGCTCCCATGACATTGGTGGCGATGCACTCAAAGGGATTGTATTCAGCAGTATCAACCTGCTTCATGGCGGCAGCGTGAATTACAACATCAACTCCACTAAAGGCACGATCAAGGCGATCACGATCGCGGACATCACCGATGAACCAGCGCATACGAGGGTCATCACCGATTTCGTTTCGGAATTCGTATTGCTTGAGCTCATCACGTGAAAGCACCGCGATGCGCTTTGGTTCTAAGTGGGCCAAGGCATGTTTGATAAAGGACTTGCCAAACGAACCCGTGCCACCTGTTATCAATATTGACTTGTTGTGCAAAAATGTCATGAATGCCTTATCGATCGAACTGTTTCATCTTAGTGTCTGGCAGATGACGAAATTTGTGCAAACATGAATATTGAGTTTATAAATCAGAAGTTGGATGTGGGTTAAATGTGCCCCTAGAGAGCATCGATGCCAGAAAGCGTTGGGTGTCTAATTGCTCTGCATCAACAAACGTAGTTGGATCATTAACGGTTAGAGACACCAAACCACGGATGGGTTCGGTTACCCCCATATTCGCGAATGGAGCTTTGAAGAAAAATAGATGTGCATATCTCCGAACAAGTTTCTGATTTGGAGTAAAAGCAAGCGGATTTTGGCAGAGTTGCTCAATTGCATGAGAAAAATCGTCAATGGATTCGATGTCGATTGTGAAACCTTTATCGCGATAGTGAGTCTGAGCTGCAACTACCACGGGTTTGCCAGTCAACACCATT
>CAITYI010000006.1 GCA_903896585.1 uncultured bacterium | reverse complement strand
CTTTGGGCGGCATCATCGCAGCAAGGAAACCTTTGCTTCAGGCACTCAGTTTCGAAGATGGATATGGTGTGGATGTTGGTCTTTTGTTAGACGCCCATCTCTTAGGTGCCAAGCTGGCCGAAGTTGATATCGGATCGCTTGATCACGATAGTCAGCCACTTCATGACTTGACTTTGATGGCCAACGAGGTTGGGCGGGTTATCTTTGCCCGAGCTAAAACCGCAGGTCGTCTGCATGTCGAGCAAGTCGCTGCAATGTACGAGTCACAACGTCAGGCAGCATCAGGCATTGATTATGTGCTGACCCGGCGCAAGGCGAGGCAACGCTTACTATTGATTGATATGGATGGTACGGTTACCGAATCGCGTTATGCCGTAGAACTTGCGCGTGCTACCGGACACGAGTCAGCGCTAATGCAAATGCTGGATGACAACGGTGGTGACTCTGCAACCCGCAGCGATAAAATCGCAAAGCTTTTTCAGTACGTTCACAAGAGGAAGTTCGAACAAGTGGCTCGTGACATGACTCTTCGATCTGGCGTGATTGAATTCGCCAATCAGATGCGAAGACGTGGGTTCATGGTCGGCTTGGTCAGCGATAGCTACTTTGTAGCTGCTGAAATCGTCCGACGCAGGATATTTGCAGACTTTGCCATGGCACACACGATCAGATTTGATAACGATGTTTGCGCAGGAGAAATTCGAATTAATCCAGCCTTTTACAACCTTCAAAATAAGAATTCAGGGATTTGTAAAAGTAATGTGCTTCGCCGCTTTATAAATGATCTGACGCCACCTGCAATCAATCTGACGTGGGTTATTGGTGACAACATCAATGACTTACAGTTGATGCAACTGGCAGACCGAGCATTTGCCATTGATCCAAAGTCTCCCATTTTGCGCAATGAGCCGTTCATTACGCAAATCGAATCGTTTGAAGAGCTGTTGGCAATGCTTCCCAATCATGAGTTGGTGACTCAGCACAGCGTTTGAAGGTTGGGATTTAAATTCGAGCAGGGCCAGGAAGCACCAAGTAATTGATGGCGTTCAAAAGCGATGCGATTCTTTTTTCTTCTGAACTATAAACTTTTACGTGATAGCTACTTCCACTTGGGAGTAAATGCATCTTGACACCAAGCAGTTCTAGTTTTTCTTGGGATTCAATTTCATCGTAATTTGAAATCATCTCTCTGCCATCCAAAATAGTCACAGAGCCATCCCCAATGACTTCTATAGACTCGTTGATCGTGATGACAAGCCCCGTATTTTCGTCAATACCAACACCAAGTAAGTCGGGCCTTTGAGCTAGTGCTGATAGTAACCGCGTTAGGCGCCTTCGCTGTGAGAAGTGCTGGTCAATGATGGCCATGCTGACTAAACCTAAGCCTATGTCGAATGAGACGACATCTTTCTGGGTAATGATTGGTGCTTGCCCTTGCGCGATCATTTGACGTGACATGACAGCTGCGCCGGCACTGGTTCCTGCTATACAAATGCCATTCAAATGAAAAACTTGGTGAATAG
>CAITYI010000005.1 GCA_903896585.1 uncultured bacterium | reverse complement strand
GTTTCTCGTTCTGGGTGCCGTGCTGTTGCAACTCTCCTTGGTTATCGATTGCGTAGACGGTGAAGTTGCCCGCGCAACACGACGTTTTTCCACCCTCGGTGCGTGGCTTGACGCATCCACCGATCGGGTGAAGGAGTATGCCGCGTATGCGGGTCTCGCGGCGGGTGCAGTTGTCATGGGGGTGGACTCGTGGCGAGCGTGGAGCCTGGCTTTGATTCTGATGGTCGTGCAAACGGCCCGGCACATGGGTGACTACAACTTCGCGGCCATTCAGCGCATTCGCGAGGTGGGGTTACCGTTCGCTGCGATTGATGATCCCAGCGACCCGTGGGGCACTCAATCCGGTGCGATTGCTCGCTCCACCCACATCAATAGTCGCCCACTTATCCGATGGACTAAAAAAGTTATTCACCTGCCCATTGGCGAGCGGTGGCTGGTGCTCAGTGTTGTTGCGGTGATCTTTAATGGGTACTGGGCACTTCTCGCACTGTTGCTCCTCACATCCGCTGCGTGGTTGTACACATTGGTCGGTCGCGTACTTCGCACCCTGCGCTGGTCACATGAGCCGGCAGGTGTGCAAATAATTGCCGATCAACTCGATGCTGGCCCGCTGTTGGGATCCTTACCCCAGCGCTTCAAGTTTTCTCCGACCTCCCGATGGAACTGGTCATTTCCCATGTTGCTCCGTCTTGGTGAAATGGGTCTGGTGGCGGCAATTGCTATTTATGCCTTTCCACAGTGGGAGACCCTGGCATTTGGTTATCTCTTTATTGTCGCCTACCACCATTACGACAATCTCTACCGCGCATTGGGTGGAAGTCAGGCACCGCGCTGGATTACGTGGTCAGCCCTCGGGGTGGACGGTCGCACATTAATCATTGTGATTGCTGCCCTACTAGGAATCACCGCATTTCACGACACCCTCAATCTCGGAGTAGCGTGGTTGTTCATGTGGTGCGTGGTAATTGCGTCGGCTCAGTACCTGGGTGCGCAAAAGAAGGTGGAGTTGTTGTGAATAGCCAGTCTCAACCAAAACCGCATCCGAGTATTGCGCAGATTCGCGAGGTGTGTCAGCCACCATCGGTACGCGATCGCAAAAACTCAGAACACTGGGTCGCCGATGTCTATCTGCGGGATATCTCTCCTTATCTCACCAGCCTGTTACTACGCACATCCATTACCGCCAATGGCGTGACGTATCTCATGATTCTCACCGGGGCATTGGCCGGTGTTGCCCTCCTTATTCCTGGCATGCCGGGTGCCACGCTTGCTCTTGTCCTCGGACAAATGCAAATGCTGTGGGATTGCTCCGATGGCGAAGTAGCTCGCTGGCGCAAGACTTCCTCACCCAAGGGAGTGTTCCTTGATCGAGTGGGTCATTATGTTGCCGAAAGTGTTATTCCACTCGCATTAGGTTTACGCGCCGCAGGTTTCCCGGACGCCGGTTGGTTGGATTCCCCCTGGCCCCTCATAGGTGCCCTGCTGGCCCTGATCATCATGTTTAACAAAGCATTGAATGACATGGTTCACGTGTCTCGCGCCTACAACAACCTGCCTAAACTCGAAGACAAGGAAAGCGTGGGCGTGCCCACTGTCGGTGCAGTGCGCAAACTCAGATCCCTGGCCCGCCTGTTCCCATTTCAACGGGCCTATCACTCGGTTGAATTAACTATTTTGATTTTTATAGCGGCGGTGGGTGACCTTTTCACCGGTGATCTGTCGGTCACCAGATTCCTGCTGGTCGCATTAACGGCACTTGGTGTAGTCACAATCATTGGTCACTTCATATCTATTATGACCTCGAGCAAATTGCGGTGAGCAGTTTCGGTGTGGTCATTTTGACCATGGGCGCCCGGCCAGTTGAACTACGCCGTGGCATTGAAACGGTGTTATCCCAACAAGGAGTGCAGACCGACATTGTGGTGGTCGGAAATGGCTGGGTTCCGACTGATCTTCCACCCGGGGTCAAAACTCTCGCTCTTCCGGAGAATGTGGGTATCCCTGCCGGTCGCAATGCCGGGGTTCACCACGTCAATGGTGATTATTTGTTTTTTCTCGATGACGATGCCGAATTACCGACGCCAGATTTCTTGGCACGCATCGCGAACATTTTCAAGCAACGCCCAGAAGTCGGACTGATTCAACCTCGGGTGGTGGATCCCACCGGCGTACCCGGACCCAGTCGCTGGGTACCGCGTTTGCGAGTAGGTGATTCGCGCAAATCCGGACCGGCGACCACCCTGTGGGAGGGCGCCACGGCAATTCGCCCTGAAGTTTTTCAAGCTTGCGGTGGTTGGCCGGAGGAATTCTTCTATGCCCATGAGGGAATTGATCTGGTGTGGCGGGTCTGGGATGCGGGGTTTATTCCGTGGTATGCCGGCGACATTGATGTGAACCACCCGGTGATTAATCCTCTGCGCCACGAGGAGTTCTACCGTATGCAGGCGCGCAATCGAGTGTGGCTGGCCCGCCGCAATCTCCCGATTGTTCTGGAACCCATTTATGTGGGAACGTGGTCAGCGCTCACCCTTGCTCGCACCAGAGACAGAAAATCCCGCAAAGCATTTATTGCTGGTTTACGTGAAGGTATGACGGTTTCACCCAGAGATCGCACACCCATGAAGTGGTCCACCGTGTGGAACATGACCAAGGCCGGTCGGCCACCTGTCATTTAGCTCGCGGGTTTCGATTCAGCTAGCGGGTTTCGATTTAGCTTGCGCAAAAGTTTTCATCGGCAGTATTGACATTCGCCGTTTTGTCTTTGAGGGCCTCGCTGATCGTTACCGGTTTGGCAACGGTGAAGTCCGGGCCAATAATGAGTTGCATGGTGGCGCCATTGTCCTTGAGTGTTTCCTGCACTTTGACATCTGCGGAGAAGGCTAGAGTCTTGGCGGACACATCCCAGCCCGGGTCATAGATCAGTGTTGTCTGGGCCACCGGGGCACCGTTCTTTACGTTAACCACATTAAAGCCCTCGGTTCGAAGTGCCTTCTTGGCCTTTTTACCCGCTCCCTTAATGCCAGTGCCGTTAATGATTTCCACTCGAATGTCTTGGGGTGCAGTGCGCAGAAGTGGTTGATCATTGGAAGCCTTGGGTGGCCAAGGGGTGTCATTGATCATTGATTTAAAGAGCGGTTTCGCCTTCTTTTTGTTCACGAGGACATTGGCACCATCACCCGCGGGGTACCACGGAAGCGTGGTGAATGTGATGTCGCTGGGGCGCAGATCCTTCATGCTGACCGCAAGCTCGCGCAAGTTGTCAATATTCGCCAATTGCGGATCAGCGGTCAGGGATTCGGTTGCCGCACTGAGAACACCCAGGAGGGCAGCCGGGTTGAGCAATGTTCCGCTGGAAAGAACTTGGCGGGCCATGGAGGACAGGAATGCCTGTTGGCGGCGAATTCGGGAAGTGTCTGAGCCATCGCCCAGAGTCTTACGGGCGCGGACAAATGCCAGCGCCTGCTCACCGGAAACAACATGCTTGCCCGCGTCAAGTTTTAATCCACTGAGCGGATCATTCACGGGTTCGACCAGGCAAATTTCCACTCCACCGATTGCTTCGGTAATTCTCTTGAATGCACCAAAGTCAATCACCATGAAGTTGTCGATTGTCATGCCAGACATTTCTTCAACTGCCTTGAGGGTGCAACCCGGACCACCAATTGTCATGGCCTCATTGAACTTCCCACTGCCACCGCCCACCGTCTTGCCGTCAACCTTGCATTTTGGCAGGTTAATCAAGGTGTCGCGCGGAATGCTGACGGCGGTTGCGGCGGAGCGGTCCGCGTTCACGTGTAACAAGATTGTGGTGTCTGATCGCTCCGAGCTGCCATATTCCGATGCTTTGCCGTAACCCCTGTTGTCCTTGCCCACTCGGGAGTCGCTACCCATAAGAAGCACATTAAGGGGAGTAGTTTCGCCGGTAACTTCATCGATTACCACCGAATCGGTACTGTCCACATCGGAACCGGTTTGCTCGGAGACATCAAGGGCGGTGATGTTCCCCTCGAGTTGATTCAAGACAACAGTTGCCCCCGCACCGATCGCCGTCACCGCCAGAATCGCACCACCGGTGGTGGCAGCGATAATGCGAGGCCATCTTTTGTTACTCACAGAATCAGATATTCCTTTAGCTGTTTCGGGGTCGGTCGTTTCGGGTCGGTCGTTTCGGGTCATCGGAAATTCATTTTTTGGACTACCGGGGCCAGCCGGGTGTCCATCGTAAGCCGGATCTTTGGGGCCACGGGGTAGGACGCACCCGAAATCTCGATGGTTCCATGGCCGCAATTGCCAGCAATTCCTTGGAATTGCGCCACTTTTGCCAAATTCAGGTAATTGTTTTCCAGATTAATCTGCCAACACCCCGATCCGGGGTTTTGCCGTTGTGGGGTGGGTGTGTGACACTACTGGGACACCAAAAATGTTACGAAAGTTATCCAAGTTGTAGTTGTGAAAGGTGAGGCATGCTTTTTCCCCAAGGCATGAAGACCCGGTTTGTCCTGCCCACAATCATTATCGTGGCGGGATCCCTCATTCTTCCGATAGCCGGTTTTGACCGGTTAACTGACAAATCATTGGACTTCGCCAACCAACTGGACCCGGCGCCATTTACCGAGCAAAGAATCTCCCTGACCGGGATTGATCCAAGCGTGCTGACCGCGGGGCAGATCGCCATGATCAACTACGAAGCACTGCTTGACGGCGCGATTATTACCGATGCGCTCTATCGACCGCAGCAAACCGAGATCCAGACTGCCGAAGCGGATCACGCGCACGATGATCACGCGCACGATGATCACGCGCACGATGATCCCGCGCACGATGATCACGCGCATGATGATCCCGCGCATGATGCCGACCTAGAACCGGTCATTGCGGCGCGCAGTGCCAACACCGAGCCATTTACGTTGGTGGGGATCAGTGCGGCTGAACCCTTTGAGGAGGGTTCGCAGGTTGTTGTTCGGGTGAAAGAGCAAGACGGTTGGACCGAATGGTCTCCGCTTCCGATCAGTGAGCACATCCCTGATGCCGATGAGGCTGCCGGCATTGTCTTTGGCACGGAGCCGTTACTCACCGGCGAAGCCACGGGTGTCGAAGTTCGAATTGACACCCCCGATGGTGCGGAACCGGTGAACCCCGAAGTGGTGTTACTCGATGCACCCGTGATTGATTCCGATTCGGATTTACCTGACCCGGGTGCGGGTTTTACGCCGGTAAGTTCGGTTTCGGCCAGCACGGTGAGCGCGCCCATGCCCGCGATTATCACTCGAGCGCAATGGGGAGCGGATGAAACCCAAACTCGGGCGGGACCGAAATACGCACCCACCATTAAAGCCGCGTTCGTGCACCACACGGCTTCGAAAAACGATTACACACCCGAGCAGTCAGCCGCTCAAGTTCGAAATCTGTACAACTGGTTCACCAAAGGTTTGAAGTATTCCGACATGGCGTACAACTTTCTGGTCGATCGTTATGGCCGCCTGTATGAAGGCCGCGGCGGCGGAGTTGATAAAGCTGTTGTCGGAGGGCACACGGCGGGGTTTAATGATCAAACTTTTGCCGTGTCTGCGATCGGAAACTTCCAAAAACTAAAACCCCAGGACCCGGAAATAGCGGCGATCATCGATTCCGTGTCATCCTTATTGGCCTGGAAAATGTCCATGAACCACCGAGACCCGAACGGCCAAACCACCCTGGTATCTGACTCGGCGGCAGGAACCTCAAAGCACAAGGCGGGGCAAACCGCGAATGCCAGTGTTGTGGGAGGGCATGGCGACATTGGATCCACCACCTGTCCTGGTCGCTATCTCGAAGAGCAACTACCCGCTATTCGCGCGGCAACCGGAGCCAAAATGGGTGCAAGCATGATCAACCCGGCGGCAGCCCCCGCTTCGTGGGGCGGCCAAACCCCGGTGCGCATTGGTGCCATTACCAACGCCCCGCTCCAGTGGTCCATGACACTGCGTTCCCAATGTGGGGATGTTGTGCGCACTTTGGGTGGAGCGCAGGAAGCACCCGGAACCTTGTCCATCGATTGGGATATGCGAAATGATGCAGGTCAACCCGTTCCTCCAGGGACATATTCGATCACCATGAATTCCACGGGTAATGGTGAAACTTTGTATCCCTGGTTCGGGCAGGCACAGGTCCTTGCAACGTCTGAGTCGCCCGCGGATCCGTGTGCCCCACCGGCAACATTCACACTTACCGGTGCTGGATTTGGCCACGGCGTGGGACTTTCCCAGTGGGGTGCTCGCGCTATGGCTGCGGCTGGAATGGATGCGGCGACAATTATTCGCTACTACTACCAAAACACCGAGGTTGTTCCGGTTCCAGATGACATGGAGATTTCGGTCAATATCGAATACCAAAAAGTTCGAATTGACATGCAAAGTGAAGCACTCGACCCCTCGGGTGGTGCACTCGAAGTTTCGGTTGGAGGCGTGGTCTACCAGGGTGTGCCATCCGATATTTTCCAATTCCAGAGTTCCGGTGCACAGGTGCGAGTTGTCCGAATAGCTGGGGGAGTAGAAAGTGTGATTGGCGAGGGGCCGAATGCGACCGCACGCCCCGTGGGTTCAACGTTGGTACATGTGGTGAATAAGTCGCGGAGTCTGTCCACTCCGGGAAGCCGGTTCCGTTACGGGTACATCGAAGTAACGCCGGTAACTTCTGGCGGAAAGCCCCTGCTTAACGCGGTCAACAAGCTTCGTCTGCACGAGGAATACCTTTATGGCATTGCCGAAGTTCCCAGTTCATGGCCTGATGCTGCCCTGCAAGCGCAAGCAATCGCAGCGCGCACTTATGCATTGGCCAAGATCAATTCAGGAATTCGCGCAAGTTGCAACTGCCATCTTGATGACGGCTACGGACCTTTCTCAGATCAGACATTTGTCGGATGGTCCAAGCAATCAGCCGCTCAGGGCGATCGTTGGGTGAATGCGGTGAATGCTACCTTGGCTGCACCGAATGCCGGTCTCGCGATTTTGCACGCTGGGCAACCGATTAAGGCGTTCTATTCGGCGTCAAATGGCGGTGCCAGCCAAGCGAGTGCGGATGTATGGGGTGGGGCATTGCCCTATGTAGTTTCCGTACCGGACCCGTACTCTCTTGATCCGGCAAACCCGGATAGTTCATGGACTAAAACACTGACTCAAGCACAGGTCGCACAGGCATTCGGAGTCAGTGGTGTGTGGGCACTGAACGTGACCGAGCGCCACGGGTCGGGTGCGGTCAAAACAATTGCGGCAACATTGGCGGACAACACGATTGTCACAAAGTCCGGTGGAGAAATGCGTACTGCCCTGGGCTTGAAATCATCTTTTGTTAATTCCATTGATGGCAATGTGGGCGTTGCGGTCAACACCCCACAAGCACCAGCCGCAGTGCCTGCGCCAGTGACCGCACCGGCTGGTGAGCGCAGTGTGGTG
>CAITYI010000004.1 GCA_903896585.1 uncultured bacterium | reverse complement strand
TTGGCAGGGGAAGTTGTCTACGGAGACCAGCGTGGTCGGCAACTCGGCTATCCCACGGCAAACCTCAAGTGGGATAGCAGCCAGCACCTTGTCATCCCTGCCGAAGGGGTCTATGCCGGCTATGTCCACCACGGGGGAGCCAAGGACCCGGCGGCTATCTCGGTGGGGACCAATCCCCATTTTGAAGGGCTCGAGCAGCGAATTGAGGCCTATATTCTTGATCGAACGGATTGTGACCTCTACGGACAGGAGGTTGAATTTGAGTTCACGGAGTTCCTGAGGGATCAGCAGGTTTTTGGTGACCTCGATGACTACCTGGCGCAGATGGTTATCGACGTGAAGAATACCCGTGAATTGGTCTGCTAGAGCCCGGCTTCAGGCTGACTGGTAGTCTTGGTGGCTCGACGGTTTGGTGGCGTAGGAATACTGCTGCTGAATTCGTGACAAACACATTGCGTGACTTCACGCCCGAAAGGATTACATGTCGCTGGACACTGCAACAAAGCAATCGATTATCGATGAATACGGAACAAAACCGGGGGACACGGGCTCTCCCGAGGTTCAAATCGCCATGCTGAGTCGTCGGATTGACGATCTCACCGGGCATTTGAAGATGCACAAGCACGATCATCACAGTCGTCGGGGTCTTCTCATTATGGTCGGTCAGCGTCGTCGCCTCTTGAATTATTTAACTAAGACCGATATCAATCGATACCGCTCAATTATTGAGCGACTCGGGTTGCGCCGATAATTCGTCGAGTGGGCTGCTTCGCTGCAAACGGGCAGCTCACTCACATCTGTTTTTGCTCAACATCCCTGAGCCAAGACATCCGCATTGAAATAGAGAAAAATACTGATGCATAAAGTGGAAGGCCACGGAAGTCGGTCCTCGGTAGTGATTCTCGGGACATGACCCGCGAATCTCGATCGAAGACCGCCGATGACGTGGACCACGAGGGCATCCTTACTGAAGGAGGTACCCATGGAGGGTTCCATACACACGGCAACGGCCGTAATTGATAACGGATCATTCGGTTCACGCACCGTAAGATTTGAAACAGGGCGCTTCGCGCGACAGGCAGCAGGTTCAGTGTGCGCCTATCTCGACGATGAAACCATGTTGCTGAGCGCCACCACTGCGGGGAGGCAGCCGAAGGATCAATTTGATTTCTTCCCCCTCACCGTTGATGTCGAAGAACGCATGTACTCGGTTGGTCGAATTCCAGGGTCATTTTTCCGTCGCGAAGGTCGCCCCACTGAAGATGCCATCTTGACCTGTCGTCTCATTGACCGTCCATTGCGACCCACATTCAAAAAGGGGTTGCGCAATGAAGTTCAGGTAGTGGTGACAGTAATGTCCCTCAACCCCAAAGATCTTTACGACGTATTGGCAATCAATGCCGCATCCGCCTCGACCCAGCTCAGTGGATTGCCATTTAGCGGACCGGTTGGCGGGGTTCGCGTGGCGCTAATTCGCGGGCAGTGGGTGGCATTTCCCACACATGACCAACTAGAAGAAGCTGTGTTTGACATGGTGGTTGCTGGTCGAATTGCCGGCGACGATGTCGCGATCATGATGGTGGAGGCGGAGGCAACCACTCGAACAATTGAATTGATCGCCGGTGGAGCGACGGCACCGACCGAAGAGGTCGTCTCTGAAGGCCTTGAGGCTTCTAAGAAGTACATCAAGGCATTGTGTGAAGCCCAGTCCGAACTTGCAGCAGTAGCCGCAAAGCCGGTTGCGGATTTCCCTGTGTTTCTTGATTACCAAGATGACGCTTATGAGGCCGTGAACAAGGCAGCGGGCAGCGCGGTGGCTCAAGCTTTAACAATTCTCTCAAAGGCGGAGCGTGAAGATCGTCTGGATCAGATAAAGGCGGATGTCTTGGCTTCGATCGGATCGGAGTTCGAAGGCCGAGAGAAAGAACTTAGCGCTGCCCTTCGATCGGTGACCAAGAATGCCGTTCGCCAGCGAGTCTTGACCGACGGTGTCCGGATCGATGGGCGTGGATTAGCGGATATTCGCACGCTGTCCGCTGAAGTGGAAGTAATTCCTCGAGTCCACGGCTCGGCCCTTTTTGAGCGTGGTGAAACTCAAATTCTCGGAGTCACAACCCTCAATATGCTTCGCATGGAGCAGCAACTTGACACTCTCAATCCAGATAACCGCAAGCGATACATGCACAATTACAACTTCCCGCCGTACAGCACGGGTGAGACCGGGCGGGTGGGCTCACCGAAGCGTCGGGAAATTGGCCACGGTGCTCTGGCGGAGCGGGCATTGGTTCCCGTTCTTCCCACACGTGAAGAATTCCCCTATGCGATCCGGCAGGTATCTGAAGCACTGGGTTCAAATGGATCCACCTCCATGGGATCGGTGTGTGCGTCCACCATGTCACTGCTCAATGCGGGTGTGCCATTAAAGGCACCGGTAGCGGGTATCGCTATGGGACTGATCTCGGGTGTTGTCGATGGCAAAGAGAAGTTTGTCGCTTTGACCGACATTCTCGGCGCAGAAGATGCATTCGGCGATATGGATTTCAAAGTTGCTGGAACGCGTGATTTCGTCACGGCGCTACAGCTGGATACCAAATTAGACGGTATTCCTGCGGCTGTTCTGGCCGGAGCTCTGACCCAGGCGCGTGATGCGAGATTGACAATTCTCGATGTCATGACCGAGGCGATCGATGCACCCGATGAAATGGCGACAACGGCTCCACGAGTGATTTCAGTCAAGGTACCCGTTGACAAAATCGGCGAAGTTATTGGACCCAAAGGCAAGATCATTAATCAGATTCAGGAAGAAACTGGAGCCGATATCACCATCGAAGACGATGGCACGATCTACATCGGCGCAACCGATGGTCCTTCCGCTGAGGCTGCTCGAAATGCCATCAATCAGATCGCTAACCCGACCATGCCTGAAGTCGGAGAGCGCTATTTGGGTACCGTGGTCAAGACCACGACATTCGGTGCTTTTATCTCGTTGGTTCCTGGCCGCGATGGCTTATTGCATATTTCCGAAGTCAAGAAGTTGTCTGGCAAGGGCCGAATCGAAAATGTCGAAGAAGTTCTCAAAGTGGGTGACAAGCTTCAGGTTGAGATTAAGGAAATCGATCAGCGCGGGAAGTTGTCTCTCATCACAGTGCCAACTGAAGAATCGGTCCAATAGCCAAGATGGCTTCAGATTCAATCCTGCTGGAAGGAGCGGACGGTTCAATTGTGCGCCGTTCGGTCCTGTCCAGCGGGGTTCGACTCATCACTGAGTTTGTGCCGGGGGTCCTTTCCGCCAGTATCGGAATTTGGGTGGATGCTGGCTCGCGGAATGAACAAGGTTCGCACATGGGTGCGGCGCACTATCTCGAGCACTTGCTGTTCAAGGGAACCTCGCAACGTAGTGCATTAGACATTTCTTCTTCGATTGAAGCGGTCGGCGGAGACATAAATGCGTTTACAAGCAAAGAACACACTTGCTATTACGCCAGGGTCCTATCACAGGATCTTCCCCTTGCCATCGATGTTTTGTGTGATGTTGTGACAGACGCGCTGCTGCGAGCTGAGGATATTGAAGCGGAGCGTGGCGTGATCCTTGAGGAAATCGCCATGGTTGACGATGACCCCTCTGACCTGGTGCATGATCAATTTGCCGGCGTTTTGTTTGGAGATTCGCCTTTGGGTCGACCAATCCTCGGAACAGAGGAAACAATCCTTGGAATTTCGCGTGAATCAATTGTGGATTTCTATCGGAGCCATTATCAACCGGAATCCTTAGTGGTTGCGATCGCAGGGAACGTTGACCACGATCAAGCGGTCAAGTTAACCGAGGCGTCTTTGCAGCGTGCCGAAAATGGGAACTTTGCCTCGCGGGTAGACCGATACTCAGAGCAGACTTTGTCGTCCGTATCAAACGCACATGTATCGCACTTGGATTCACGGCCAACGGAGCAGGCTCATGTGGTTCTTGGAACGCGTGGACTTGTGCGCGGCGACCCGAGGCGCTTTACAGCTGCTGTCTTGAGCACTGTGTTAGGTGGTGGCATGAGCAGTCGACTATTTCAATCTATTCGCGAGCAGCGCGGCCTAGCCTATTCGGTCTATAGCTATGGCCAGAGTTTCCGTGACACTGGAATATTTGGTATCTATGCCGGATGCTTGCCTTCAAAGTTGGAAACGGTTTTAGATGTGTGTCACGAGGAGTTATCTGACTTTGTGACAACAGGCATCACCCCAGATGAATTAGTGCGGGCAAAGGGTCAGGTAAAAGGCGGAACTGTTCTCGGACAAGAAGACACCGGGGCACGCATGACTCGGCTAGGTAAGTGTGAGATTCATGGAGAGCCCTTGTTGTCCATACCTGAGATTCTCGATCAAGTGACTGCGGTCACTGCCGCAGGAGTTAACGATCTTGCGCAACAGTTATTGGGCGGACCCCTGGCGATGTCAGTTATCGGTCCGTATGAATCCTTACCGCGCCCTCGATAGGCTCAGCAAAGCATAAGCTGGCAGGTCATGCTGAACAGTTGAGGACCGACGAAAGGCGTGTTGTGGTGTCGCAGCAAATTCGAGTAGGCGTTGTTGGAGCCCGTGGGCGAATGGGGACTGCAGCCTGTGAAGCAGTCCGCCTTGATCCAGATACCGAACTTGTGGCTCAAGTCGACGAAGGTGACTCACTCGAAGTACTCGTTCAGCAGCGTTGTCAGGTTGTTATCGATTTCACAACCCCCGATGTCGTCATGGAAAATATCGCATTTTGCGTCAAAAGTGGAATTGCAGTTGTTGTTGGTACATCAGGAATTACATTGGAGCGAATTGCAAATATTGAGTTATGGGTAGCTCAACGGCCCCAGTCCCAAGTGCTAATCGTCCCGAACTTCAGCATAGGAGCCGTACTCATGATCCATTTTGCCGAGCAAGCGGCTCGCTATTTCGAGTCTGTGGAAGTCATTGAGATGCATCATCCGCAGAAGCTAGACGCACCCTCTGGAACGGCGGCCTACACGGCGGAGAGAATTGCTCAGGCTCGAAAGTTG
>CAITYI010000003.1 GCA_903896585.1 uncultured bacterium | reverse complement strand
GGTTTGTAACACCGGTGAATAACTCAGGCTTGGAATTCGCCGGGCGCATTTGGCCGTTCTCGCTGTACGACGTTCTCGTTCTTGTTGTCACGGCTGCTCTCGTGATCGGCTTAACGTTGTTGTTCACTAGAACGTCATTGGGTCTTTCCATGCGAGCTTCGGCCTTTAACCCAGAAGTTGCTCGGCTATCCGGTGTGCGAGTAAATCGCATGTTGATCACCGGTTGGGCAATCGCGGGTGCGGTTGGTGCGGTTGGCGGAATATTGATCGCACCAGTTTCGACTATTTCACCAACCAGCTATGACATTCTGCTCGTCTTTGCCTTTACCGCTGCGGTGATTGGCGGCCTAGACAGCCTTGTGGGAGCGGTTACCTTTGGTATTGGTACGGGCTTAATCATTTCTCTGGTATCTGGCTACAGCGATTCAAGCAACGCACCGGTTGTCGCCCTGATTCTTCTGGCCCTCAACCTGCTACTTAAACCTGACGGGGTATTCAGCCACCACGGATCGAGGTCGGTGTGAAGCTGTTGCGCACTTTCCCAGGTAACCGAATTATTTGGCACGCGGTCATTGTTGGTATTGCGTGGCTGTTGCTGCTTCTCCTGAACAACAACATTGACCCGCTGTACAGCTCATACCTCGCGCTCATCGCCATGTATGCCACCGCAATGTTCGGCATGACCATTCTTGTGGGTTTGTCCGGACAGGTTTCCCTTGGTAACGGTGCACTCATGGCAGTCGGGGGCTATGTATTCGCGCTGACCTCCATGAATTGGCAAACCGTGCCGTTCTTCGGTTGGCAATGGAATGCCGTGTGGTCCATGGTGTTTGCCGGATTAGGTGGCGTGCTCGTCGGGGGCATCATCGGTGGGTTGGCCGCCAGACTCAAGGGCCCCTACCTTGCTGGTTTAACTCTCGGAATTGCTGTCGGTGTTCCGGCAATCACTAACCGATTCCCAGAGCTCTTGGGCGGTGAGAACGGCTTGATGTTGACCGTTCCCTACCCAGCGGGAGGTTACGCCGCTACCACCGATGTCACGGGCGAAGTAGTCGTCGATGAAATATCCGGTGAACCCACCGATACCAGCACCGAAGTTGTTGTGGAAGAAGACCAGTACGCCGAACTCGACCTGTCTGAATTTGGCGATGCTGCCACCGACTTTGTCGAAGGTGAAGAGGTTCTTCCCGAGGAGGATCTGCTCACGGAGGAAGATCTACTCACGGAAGAAGACCTGCTCACGGAGGAAGATCTACTCACGGAGGAAGATCTACTCACGGAGGAAGATCTGCTCACGGAGGAAGATCTCACGGGCGGGGGAGAGCTTCCGCTTGATTCCGGGAGTGAAACGGATCTCGCCGAGTCAGTTGCTGGTGATTCAGGTCTTCTGGACTCGATTGATTCGGGTTTCATTTTGGAGCGCTGGCAAGCCTCCATGGCCATTGCGGTGGCCTGTGTGGTGGCTTTTGCCGCTCTCAACCTGGTTCGTGGGCGTCAGGGTCGAGTCTGGAAGGCGGTCCGAGATGACCCCATTGCCGCCGCGGTTGTGGGTATTTCGCCATCTGGCTCAAAAGTGTCAGCATTTGTCGTGAGTTCGCTTTTTGCCTCGCTCGCGGGTGCCGTATTCGCCCAAATACTCAGTTTCGTGGGTCCAGGTGCCTTCAGTTTGGGGCTATCCCTGTCGCTGCTGGTCGGAATTGTTTTGGGCGGACGTTCATCGCTTTTGGGCGCAATTATTGGGGCATTCATTCTCGTGTGGCTTCCTGAGTTCGTTGACGGTGTTGCCGGGGAGCGCGGCTGGCCCGAGCAAATCACCAATAACGCCCCCAATTTGCTGTACGGCTTACTGGTGGTTGCCGTGGTACTCGCAGCTCCCGGAGGAATAACCGGCACTATCCGCTCTTGGGTGGACAAGTCCCGTGGCCGAAGTAGGTCCACCCTCAGTTAGCCCTCACCAACGGGGGTGCTGGCCGTTAACAACTAACTAGCGTCATGTAATTGATCCCCTCCATGCTTGCAATTGCAAGCATGGAGGGGATCAACGTTTGCCGATAAAAATGCCAGAAGCCGTTGCCAATCTGGTAAGTCGTGGTTAGTCTCGGACACACATTGCGTTCATTGGCTGTTCACCTGTTCTCGTGAGCCGTTGGTGCTCGCCCTTCTTTGGAGGAGCAATTCGTGAGATTCAAATTCGCAACCGGAACGGTTGCCTTAGGCACGGCGGCGGCGCTTGCGCTGGCCACAGCACTACCTGCCCAAGCGGCTGACCCAGGTGTTACCAGTAACAAAATTGTTATTGGAACAACAACACCGTTGACCGGTCCGGCAGCACCTGGCTACAAAGACATCCCAGTAGCGGCGAAGGCTTATTTTGACTACGTAAATAAGAATGGTGGAGTCAATGGTCGTCAAATTGACCTCAGAATCTTTGATGACGCCTACAACCCTGCTTTGACCAAGAAGGGCACCAGCCAGCTGATCCTGCGCGACAAGATTTTCGCAATGTATGGCGCACTGGGCACACCAACTCACTCCGCGGTTGTTCAAGACCTCAACCGTCGCGGTATCCCCGACGTCTTTGTGAACACCGGTGGAGCCAGTTTTGACAATGCCAAGAAGTACCCCATGACATTCCCTTATTTCCCCTCGTACATCGTGGAGTCCAAGGCCATGGGTTATTACATAGCCAATGACCCGGTACTGAATGCCAAGAAGAAGTGCCTCTTCTATCAAGATGGTGAATTTGGCGACAATGCCAAGGTGGGCTTTAACGCTGCCGGCACCAAGTTCGAGACAACAACCTCGTACTTCTCGGGCCAGCAAGTATCACCACTGATTGCTCAGATCACTAAGTTGAAGTCGGCAGGTTGTGAGCTTGTCGTGTTCTTCGGCGTAACGTCCGCAACGGCGAACGTCCTAGGTACAGCGGCACGTGCGGCCTTCGCACCAACGTGGGTGGTCACCTCGGTTGGATCTGATCCAACGGTCATGAGTGCGGTGCTGGGTGCGAACACCAACGCTATTTTGAAGGGGGTCTATGTTCCTTCGTGGATCGCTCCCCCTCAGGACACACAAAATCCGTATGTCAGCCAAATGCGTGCAATCGCTAGTGCGGCAGGGCTGCAGTGGAACTTCTACACCTACTACGGAATCAACACGGCCTATGTCCTTGCCCAGGCCCTCAAGGCTGCAGGTAAGGACTTGACACGTGAAGGTTTAGTCAATGTCTTGGAGACTCAGGCAAAGAACTTCCGTTCGGCTGCGGTTGTTCCCATGGTGATTAATTCGAAATCCCATCAGGGATTGACTGGTTTCTACATGGGTCAATACAACGCAAATGGTGAAGTTGAGCGCTTAACAGATTACATCCTGTTAGCAACAAGTTCATCAACAGGAATTGCCAAGAAGGCAACATTCCGTCCAGCCGCCCCGACCAAGAAACTACTGCCGTAACACGCGGTAAAGTGAAAAGGACAATTATGAAATCCACATTTATGCGTCGCGGTATCGTGGCGGTAGCGGCAGCAAGCCTGGTCACCATTGGTGTCCCGATTGCTTCCCCGGCAAGCGCAGCCGATGCTTGCGCACTCGGTGCTACCTGCGAGGGGGCCCTCACGGGCTCTCTCGGGGCATCGCCGTTCACCATCAAGATGCCAGCAAAATTCAATGGCACGGTGCTGCTGTACTCACATGGTTACCGGGTGGGGACGCCTGTTCCTGCCAGACTCGCAGTTCCACTGGGTCTGAACACCGGTGCATACAAGGCAACCAGTGTTCCAGCCTTTGCAGCAGCATTCGGATCAGCCGTTGCATATCAGGCATCGAATGAAGCCGAAGTTGCACCAAGTGCAGCCGTGGAAGCCAACCTGTTGGCTCAAGGTTATGCCCTTGCTGGCACCGGATATGCCCGTCAAGGTTGGGCAACCAATGAAGGTGTTGAGGCAGGTGAAAACCTGATCAAGCACATCAATGCGGGGGGAATCGCCAATCCCAAGAAGATCATGGTGTGGGGTAATTCACTAGGTGGTCTTATTTCCCAAACAATCGCGGAGCGTAACCCGGGTAAAGTCGCGGGCTCACTTCCATCCTGCGGTGTTATGGAAGGACCACTTCAGGCATACAGCACTGCGATGTCAGTTCTGTACACCTGGAAGGCCCTCATTGCACCTAACCTCAAGGTTGCCAACTACTCAGCCGGTCAAGCCGGTTACGTTGAAGCATTGACCGACCTCGGAACAGTGCTCACCATTCTTGGTGGCGCTGCAACGACACCGGTGAGTCCTGCTGGTTTCCCATTGGCTCAGGCCAATCTGCTCGGTGGACTTCTTGGTGGGCTTCCCACCAAGAGCAACGTCTACGACGGTCAGACAGTGAACCCCGCGTTCGCGCAACTGGGAACCCTCGCCGCACTGGGTGGCGGTTTCTCGCCATCATCCGCGGGAGCCAGTTCAGCAGTAGCAATGCTGCAAAACGTGGGTGGAGCTGCCGCACTTGGCATCCTGGGTCGCTATGAACTCGAGCAGCGAGTCCGCACCATTGGCGGCTTTGCTCCGACAGAGAATGCTAACTTCAATGACAACGTCAATGTTGTCTATTCGAAGTTGCTCTCCGACGAACAACGCTATGAGTTCGG
>CAITYI010000002.1 GCA_903896585.1 uncultured bacterium | reverse complement strand
AATCTGACGTTTGGTCTCCCGGTAGTCGCGAGTGTGATTCAACAGTCAAGTCTGCGCGCCGATGTTCACCTAATGATCGACGACCCAGATCGTTGGGCGCCGGCTTATGCGGATGTGGGCGCATATTCGGTGACGTTCCACATTGAGGCAGCCCTGGATCCCATACCTCTGGCCCAAAATATTCGGAAGGCAGGTGCACGATCCGCAGCGGCACTCAAGCCATCCACCGATCTCATGGCGATTGAGTCGGTACTTCCATATTTAGACATGATTTTGATAATGACTGTCGAGCCTGGATTTGGTGGTCAACCATTTATGCGCGACATGTTGCCAAAGATTCGTCAGGCGCGAGAGGTCTCCGGTGCTGACATGTGGATTGAAGTCGATGGCGGGGTGAGTGCAGAAAATATCCTGGAATGTCGCGATGCAGGGGCCAATGTTTTTGTTGCAGGTTCGAGTGTGTTTCGCTCTGCAGATCCGGCCGCGGAGGTTGTGCGTCTTACTCGTCTCGTCTCTTCGACCTGATGAAAGAGTGAGCCATGAAAAAAACTATCCATGAATTCATGGAACGGGCAATTGAGCTGGCCAAAGAAGGCCCGATTTCAGATAACCCTCGCGTTGGAGCGGTCATTGTTCGTGACCATCGAGTGGTAGGGGAAGGATTCCACCGTGGTGCTGGGACACCCCACGCAGAGGTAGAAGCAATTACCCAGGCAGGAGAGTTAACCCAAGGTGCACAGATGTTTGTGTCACTCGAGCCATGTGCCCACCACGGGCGCACCGGACCCTGCACTGAAGCAATCATCGCGGCAGGCATCTCCAAAGTTACATACGCGCAATCAGACCCCACAATTGACGCGGCTGGTGGGGCCAAGTTTTTGAGCCAGGCCGGTGTTCACGTCACCGGGGGCATGAATTTACCTGAAGCGGAGCGACTCAACAGAGCTTGGACTCATTGGGTGTTAACGGGTTCACCTTTTGTGACGTGGAAATTTGCTCAATCCATCGATGCTAAAGTCGCGGATCGCATTGGGGCGCGCACCGCGATCAGTGGTCCCCTGACTCAAGCGGCAATCCATCAACTCCGTTCAGAAGCAGATGCCATAGTGGTCGGAACTCGAACGGTGTGGATCGATGACCCGCAACTCACTGCACGCGATCCCCAAGGTGATCTTCTCCCTCAGCAGCCACTACGAGTTATTGTTGGTGAGTCTGATCTTCCCACCAGCGCGGCACTGTTCGCCATCCCCGGTGGCGAAGTTCTTCATCTCCGAACTCGTGATATTCCCCTCGTGATCAATCAATTATCTGATCGGGGGGTAAGGCACATTCTTGTGGAAGGCGGCCCCACGTTGGCGGGTGCATTTCTTAACGCCCGTGCTGTGCATCAGGTCATAACCATTGTCGGCCCCATGACTTTTGGAGCAGGGCCGTCCGCGCTTAATGCGCTGCTTGATCCTCATTATTCAATTTCAAACATTCACTGGGAGAAGCTCGACCACGACTTGGTCATCAGCGGAACTCCGGTAAGTCGGTAGAGTCGTTCCATGTTTACGGGAATCATTGAAACCCTCGGCAGGGTGGACGCAATAGAAATGCTGGAGGATTCTGCTCATATTGCAATTTGGGGTCCTGAAGTTTTGGCGGATGCTGTGCCCGGAGTCTCGATCTCGGTTGATGGAGTTTGTTTGACCGTTGTTGATTTCGATTCGCAGTCATTCACTGCAGATGTCATGCTGGAAACTCTCCATCGGTCAACCTTGGGTCTGTTAAATGTCGGCGACGCCGTCAACCTT
>CAITYI010000001.1 GCA_903896585.1 uncultured bacterium | reverse complement strand
CTTTCACACCCATCTCGATCAAAAGGAATCCACCCATGTGCCGTCAAGTGACCTGTAAAGCCTGCCACAAAGCAACCTGGGCAGGCTGTGGCCAACATAAGAACGAAGTTCTGCGCGGCGTGCCCAAAAATCAGCGCTGCACCTGCACGGCTGCGCAAAAGGCCGCAGCCAAAAAAGGTGGTTTTTTCGCTCGCATATTTGGCGGATAGGACCTTGGGTAAGCCATCCATTTTGTGCATCCACGTGTGTGCATCCACACGTGTGATTGAGCGCTGTTAATCGAGGGTGTATTTCGCAGTCGATTTCCAACTCTTTCCATCGGGTAGGAGTTCCAAGGTCATGGTTCCGCGGGCTCCCGCGTAAATTCCGGTCCCACCAAGAATCGCGTAGGAGTTCGTCCAGCCAGGCGCCGGAGTTGTTCCTAGAGCTAACTCGCTGGTTCCCATGAAGTACATCCGGCCTTTGGGCAGGAAGCTTTGGATCAGGACTCGACGAACATCGACATTGCTCTCCGGGTGGTGGGAAATCACTTCGGCCTGTGAATATGAGACACCAATAACCGGTCCGTTGAGTTGCCGCGAAATGGCGTCCTCACGGTGAAATAGGTCACCGTGATCGATACCGGACTGATTAGTGTCCACTCTCACCAGGCTCTTGTTTTCTGAATACATCACTAAAACTTTGGGCTTTTTGTTCGGCTCCGCACTCACGGGTGCAGTCCCTGTTGCAACTCCCCCAATAAGGATTGCCATCACGAGGGTTGGCATGGTGAGTCTTGATCGCAAAAACTTTGTGCGTGAATTCATGATCGCTCCGTTTTCTCGTGGGATAGTCACTGATACCTTCCCTTGCATCACATCCTTGCGTCACAGTACCGATCACTGCGAGGTCCTGACTTGAGGGCAGCGCTGGTGGACGTGGCGGGACTCATGTGGTGAGATTGAGGGCGTGACCAAATCCGGAGTACTGCCCATTGCCATTGGAGCACTTCTCAGTCTGATTGCCGGTTACGTTGTGCTGCAGGTCGTGGTTGCGAGTATTGAGTTCACCTGGATTACTGTTCCAGAGGAATTGGGACCGGCACCGTGGTACGTGCTACTTGTTCTCCTAGTCGCTGCCGTTGCAGTCTTCCTGATTCGCAAATACGTTGGGGACACCGGCCACTCGCCCCTTGGTGGCATCAAGGTGCACCCACTCACGCCCCGCGAATATCTGGCCGCAATCTTGGCAATCTTCGCTTCGCTAGTCGGTGGTGCTGTTCTCGGGCCCGAAGTCGCCCTCGTGTCCACGGGTGCGGTAATCGGTGGGCTGGTTGCAAAAGCTTTCAAAGTTTCGGATCCCAAGAAGGTCGTCTCAGCCAGTGCCGGCGGCGCTATCTTGGCCTTGTTTGTTAACCCGGTGCTGAGTGGATCCATATCACTGAACGGTGCACCAAAGTCAGTTGAAGTGGAGCAATTGCTGTGGGCAGTGGGCGTGGCATTGATTGCTGCGCTGCTGACCGCCTTGGCGCGATTCGGTGCCATCCGGTTCACCGCATTCACCGGTGAACGGCCGCACCTGCCGGCATTGGTCATAACCGCATTAATCATTGGCGTTTTGGCGATTGTTTTGAATGTCTGGACTGATTTGTCGTATGCCTATATCGCGACATCGAGTGAGGAACTACTTACTGAACTGCCCACACTCACATCTGTGGGTGCGGTCATTGGAATTGTGGTCATGAAAACTATTGCGTATTCGCTGTCCATGGGATCAGGGTTTCGCGGCGGTCCGTTCTTCCCCATCATGTTTATTGGGGCTGCAACCGGATTACTCTTCTCCTTGACTATTCCTTCGGGGCCGCAGGTAGCCGCTGCTGTGGCAGTTGGTCTCATTGCTTCTGTGATAGCGACGGCGCCCATGAAGTGGCCGGTTGCCATTGCCCTAGGAATTGTTCTGGGCTACTTAATGGGTGGGTGGGCTCTTATTCCCGCTGCGGTAATCGGCGCAATTGTTGCCCGTGCCGTGCCACGGTTCGGGGAGAGAAGTCAGGCAGTAATTCCTTCGTAGACCAACCAGGCTCCAAAAATAAAGAACAACACAGCAGCCCCAATTCGTATTACTTTTTCGGGCAACTTCCGACCCAACACTGCGCCAAGACCTATTGCCAGTGCGTCTGCTGCAACCATTCCCAAAGTAGATCCGACCCAAGTACCAAGCCAACCTTCGGTGGTGGCAAGTGTGACGGTTGCCAACATTGTTTTATCACCGAGTTCGGCAAGAAAGAACGCGATAGCCACCGCAAAAAAAGCTGACCGGGTTGAGCGCAGCGCTCGCCCTTCCTCTTCGTCAGATAGTTTGTCACCGCGTAAAGTCCAGAAGCCAAAGAACACAAATGCAACACCGGCAATGATGTTGATCGGTCCGGTAGGCAGAGCCAATCCGACCAGGTTTCCCAGCGCAACCGAGAAAAGGTGAACAACGGAGGTTGCTGCAGTAATCGCGAGGATCACGGTCCAGAAGCGGTACCGGGTGGCAAAGGTCATGGCCATCAGTTGTGATTTATCACCAAGTTCCGCTACAAAAATCACTGCAAAGCTGAGCCAAAAGGCATCCATAGTGAGGCCATTGTTGCCGACCCAATATTCGGTGACTGCTTGGGGTACAAAAAGGATATAACGGACTTAACTACCCTTGGTTCTGCGTCGATCCATAACTCGTGTTGCAATAGACGCGATGGTGGTCGCACTGACCACACACCAAATCAAGGAGAAGTAATGAATTTAAAGCGACGTACTGCACTCGTAGCAGTGGCAGCCGCCGCCGCACTCACACTCGTGGGTTGCAGCAGTTCTAATGATGAAACAGCAGCTGAGTCAGTTGCGGCAAGTGAAGTTGCAGCTGGCGGCACCATTGTCGACATTGCATCTAGCACCGATGGATTTGGCACGCTGGTAACAGCAGTGTCCGCCGCCGGGCTTGTCGACACACTTAATGGTGAAGGCCCGTTCACGGTCTTTGCACCAACAGACGCAGCATTTGCAGCACTCCCAGCCGGTGTGCTTGATGCGCTTTTGCTGCCAGAGAATAAAGATGTTCTCACCCAAATCCTCACCTACCATGTTGTGCCAGGCACAGTAATGGCTGCTGACATCACCGATGGCGATGTCGCAACAGTGGAAGGCCAGTCAGTCACCCTTTCCACCGCAGATGGCGTAACAGTCAATGGTGCCAAGGTTGTACAGGCTGATATTGTCGCTGACAACGGTGTTATCCACGTGATTGATGCAGTGATCTTGCCACCAGGCGTAGATCCCGCAGCACTGATCGCTCAGTAATTCCTCGAGAAATCCCGTGCCTCCAAAAATCTGGGGGCGCGGGATTTTTTGTTGCGGAGCGGGTTACTAGGGCATCAATCGGAAACAGTGACACCTTTCCAAAATGCGTAATAACCGGCAATATTGCTGGCAGCATCCTTGGGTTGGGGGTAGAACCAGGCAGCATCTGCGTTAACTTCATTGCCCACCACGATATTGGAATAGGACGCGGTCCCCTTCCACGAACACACGGTGCGGGTAGGGGAGTCAGTGAGGAATTCTGCTCGAACCGAATCAGGTGGAAAATAGTGATTGCCTTCCACAACAACGGTGTCAGGGCTCTCTGCAATCACCGTTCCGTTCCAGAGCGCTTTCATGTGGTGCCTTCCTGTGCTTTAAGTGCTGCATCAATGAGGGTGTGCCAAGTAACTTTCCCAAGTGAAGTTCCGCTTGACTTTGTAATCGTCACCGATTCTGATCCATTTCGCAACATAAGGGTCAAAGCATCATGCGCAGATGCAGCCGAACTCAAAATAGGTCCTTGATTTTGAGGTGATCCACCATCTGCGTTCTCTGTCATTGCTCGGGTAACGGGTATCACGGTGAGGGCGCGCAAAACTCGGTCGTGACCCAGGAACTGCTCCACCGCCCTTGAGGCAGGTTGGCCCAAGACTTGGAGTGGTGTTCCCAGTTGCTCGATTCGACACCGGTCACCGAGGATTGCCATCCTGTCGGCCAGGAGAACCGCTTCATCTACGTCATGGGTGACGAACACAACGGTGGTGCCAAGTTCCTGCACCCATTGACGAAATTCCGATTGAATTTGTCGGCGAATAATTGGGTCGAGCGCTCCAAATGGTTCGTCCATGAGCAAGGTTGCCGGTGCAGTGGCAAGTGCACGAGCAACCCCTACACGTTGTTGCTGACCCCCAGATAATTCATGTGGATAGCGACCTGCATAAATCCCCGGGTCAAGATCAACAAGTCGAAGCATTTCTTCAACGCGAGCGTGGGTTTCTTCTCGACTCCAACCGAGGAGATTGCACACGGTGGCAATATTCTCGGCAACCGTGCGGTGCGGAAATAACCCGATTTGCTGAATCACATAACCGATACTTCTGCGCAGTTCTACCGGGTCAATTGTTTCGATGTCGATACCTTCCAATGAAATCGATCCGCCATCAAGATCAAGGAGTCGATTAACCAATTGCAGGGTGGTTGATTTTCCACAACCGCTGGGACCGAGAAGCACGAAAATTTCTCCCCGCTTAATTGTGAGGGACAAATCTTCAACAACTGCCACGTTGTTGAAGTCACGACGTACAGATGTGAGCACAAGATGGTCGGATTCCATATGCTGCATGCGTGCGAGTTCCTTCCGATAGTTCCAATCCCTGGATCAGTGTGGACTATCTCACGAGTTCATGGGGTGAACTTGCATCTGCCCTGGTTGAACATATTGCCATTACAGTTGCTGCGGTTGCCCTAGCGACGGCCTTGGCAATTCCCCTCGCGATTTTGGCGGTGCGCACTCGGTGGCTAGCCACTCCTACGCTCGTTGTGGGTGCACTTTTGTACACGATTCCATCTCTCGCACTCATCACAGGTCTGTGGCCGATATTCGGTCTCTCTGCGACCACCGTCATTATCGCTCTCGCTCTTTACGCGCTACTTGTGATTTTGCGCAACACAATTGTCGGTTTACAAGGGATTCCGGAGGAAGTTCGTCGAGCTGGACTGGGCATGGGTTACAGCGAAGGGGCGCTCTTGGTTCGAGTCGGAGTACCCATGGCTCTGCCCGCAATCATGGCGGGGATTCGGTTGGCAGCAGTGTCCACCGTTGGTCTGGTAATGGTGGGGGCGCTGGTCGGACACGGTGGCCTCGGCTTGATTGTGCTGAATGGATTCACTAACAACTTCTATCGAGCTCCGATCCTTGCAGGAACTGTCCTTGCCGTGATTCTGGGATTACTCATTGAGTGGTTACTCGTGCGTCTGGAGCATCGATTAAGTCCCTGGGCGGCCAGATGACCCTGATCGAGTGGTTCACCGACCCAGCGAATTGGAGCGGTCCCAATGGCATACCCATTCGCCTGATTGAGCAATTGACCATTACCGGCTTCGCGGTGCTCATTGCGGCCGCGTTTGCACTCCCCATTGGAGTGATCACGGGACACGTTGGTCGGTGGAGCGGTGTGGTCACAAGCATTGCGAACCTGGGTCGAGCCATTCCCACATTCGCGCTGTTGCTTTTACTTGCAGCAGTCGGTGGCGTTGGTGTGCAGGCGGCGATTCTGGCCCTCGCGCTATTTGCCATTCCACCTATTTTGACCAACGCAAATATCGCGATCGCGGGTGTTGATCCGCAAGTGCGCTTGGCGGGTAAAGCAATGGGCTTCACGAGCAATCAACTGCTGTGGAGAATCGAGATCCCACTCGCCACGCCACTAATTTTTGCGGGGTTGCGAACCGCAACTGTGCAAGTCACCGCAACGGCAACACTCGCAGCGCTGGTCGGCGGTGGCGGATTTGGACGCTACATTCTTGATGGATTTGGTTTACAGAACACCACCATGGTTCTGGCGGGAGTGGTATTGGTTGCGGTGCTAACCGTGAGTATGGAGGCAGGGCTTGCACTCCTGCAGGCAGGCATCGCGCGACGAATTGGTAAGGCGCAGGGGGCAGTGCGCTCTGGTTTCTTGCGGGCGCTTCGCACAAATTAGACCTGCCAGACGTACGCGTTCAGCGTGCCATTTCTGGCTCCTCTGGCATTATTGTTTCATGCGTATTCGCCTTACCCTCGGAGTCCTCTTGTCCGCAACTGCACTGGCAGCATGTTCCTCGGATTCGGGGGGCGAGTCTTTGTCCATCGGTGCATTTAATTTCACCGAAAGTCAGATACTTGCCGAGGTGTATGCGGGTGCACTTGAGGCCAATGGTTACTCAGTCTCAATCACGCAATCCACAAACCGCGAAGTACTGCAGCCGGCACTCGAATCGGGTGAAGTTCAAATGGTTCCGGAGTACCTGGGGACATTCACTGAGTTTTTGAATATCAAAGACAATGGCCCTGATGCCTCCCCACTTGCCAGTGGCGATGTTGATGCGACCTATGCCGAAGCTCAGGTTCTTGCCGAGAAAGTCGGAATCACCGTTCTCACTCCTTCTCCTGCCGCGGATCAAAATGCATTTGCCGTTCGAGGTGATTTCGCCAGAGAGAACGGGCTGATCTCTCTTTCCGATTTGGCTGCTCTCAGTTCAACCACCGGGCTTCGGTTGGGTGGTCCACCGGAGTGTCCGCAGCGTCCGTTCTGCCAGCCCGGCCTAGAGAGCACTTATGGAATCGCAATTGCAGAGTTCGTTCCCCTCGACGCCGGCGGCCCACTGACCAAAGAGGCGCTCTCCCAAGGAGTAATTGATGTCGGCCTGATCTTTAGCTCAGATGGTGGCGTGGTGGCAAATGACTTTGTTGTATTGGTAGATGATCTGAAGTTGCAGCAGGTGGACAACATTGTTCCTGCATTGATCAGTTCGGCTGTTACGCCGGAAATCACCGAGATCTTGAATGCAGTGTCCGCAGCCATGACGACCGAGGATCTCATCACCATGAACAAAGCGGTTGACATTGATAGGAAGAAAGCGAGCGATGTCGCCGCTGAATTCCTAGCTTCGAAGGGTCTGGCGTAGTAACTAGTCCTTCTGCACAGCCTGCTTGACGGTGTCAACTGCTTCTTCAACTTTGTCTGCGACATCTTGGATCGCACTCTTTGCATCGCCAGCAAGTTGATCTTCCTTGCCCTCGTTCTCTAGTTTTTCATCGCCGGTGAGGATTCCAGCAGCTTCTTTTAACTTGCCTTTTGCCTGGTCGCTATTCATGGTCATTATTTTCATTCCTTCTTTGTTGAGGAGTGCACATGGTTTCCATTAGGCACTATCTCGAGCAAGGAGTCAAGTCTGCATGGAAAATCGCATGAAAAGGACTTTTCAAGAGGAATTGATGGAAAATCAATGATAGGAAAACCCCATGCGTTGGCTGATCGCACTAATTGTCCTGGTGGTGGGAACTATTTCTCCTGCTTCGGCGCAGGCCAGGGACCTGTTCGCACAGATGCAAGATGATCGTGGCCTTGTTGTTCTCATGCGCCACGCAATTGCTCCGGGCGGAGGTGACCCGGCCGGCTTTACCTTGGGTGATTGCAGCACCCAACGTCAACTCTCGGCACAGGGACGGTCGCAAGCCCGTGCCATCGGGAAGCAATTCAGATCACAAGAGATTCCCATTGCGGGAGTGCGGTCAAGCCGGTGGTGCCGGGCAGTTGACACGGCCACACTGCTGGGTCTTGGAAAGGTCCGCACGTCATCTGCCCTCGATTCAGTGTTTACCGCATCTGATCAAGTAGCGAACCGGAAAAAGCAGCAAACAGAAAAGATAATTCGCGACCATCGAGACAAGAGTGGTGTACTTATTCTGGTGGGGCACCAGGCAAACATCATTGACCTGACCGGAATCGCACCTGATTCGGGAGGTGCAGTGGTGGTGAAGGCGGATGCATCTGGCCGCATCCGAGTGATTGGCCAGCTGGCACCTCCTGATTTTTAGTCGTAGGCTTGAGGTAGTTAGCTCACATGGGAGGTTCGGCATGTTACGTACTGCATTCGCCTCGGTCTTAGCTTGCGTAATGCTCACGTCGGGAGCAGTTGCTCATGGATCTCCCATGCAGAACACCCCACCCGATCTTGGCGGTGAGTGGAAGACGGTGTCGCTCACCCAAAACAATATCGGCTATGAAATGAATCTTCAGGAAGCTGGTGCTGGTAACAATGCGTATCAGGGCACATTGCAATTTCGGCACCGCGATGGTCGTAAGACCAAGTCCATCAAGGTGGGACTAGCTGTCGGTGCGCAATCAAAGGGCAGTTACCGAGTCACCATTGTCATGCCGGGTGGCGCTTTAGCCACGGGTAAAGGCACAGTGAGTGGTCGCCTTTCGAAAACTGATGGATCCATGTATTTCCCGAAGTGTTCACAAGTGTGGCCACTGGCCATGAAGGGCGAAGAAGACACCGACTGTCTTTTCCGCGAAATGCCCAGTCAATAATTGGGTAAATCTATTTCAACTCTGTTTTTCTTTTGTTCGAGAGAAGATTTCGAAAAAGACACCACCGATTACTGCCGAGATAACGGAGTAGAGCAGTCCGCTGAGAACTGTTTCCCCGGTGAGTGATCCCGAAATGGCATTCATGATCAACCAAATGATGTAGAAGATCACACCGATGAGGAAGGCTTCGCCCCACCATTTCGCGGGAAGTCGAGTTCCAACCCAGCTGAGTGCCAATCCGTAAACAACTGTTGATGCAGAAGCCGCAAACAGTGCATAACTCTGTTGCCCATCGGGTCCGTTAGACAACAATTCGACCATGCCGCCAATGGTGGAAAAAATCAGAAAGAAGGCAAACATGGAGATCGCAATGGACATGGTGCGCGGGATCAATGGATTAGTAGTCATGGCCTG